>CAIJOU010000432.1 GCA_903822375.1 Candidatus Hydrogenedentota bacterium | reverse complement strand
TCGCGGACATCGTGCAGATAGAATTTGGTGTAGGGGTAGAGGTTCTGGTCGGTGAAGCCTTCCAGAATGCGCCGCTTGGTCTCCAGGCTCTCGCGGGCAATGTCCATCAGGCGGTCGAGCCGTGCGAGGAACTCGTTCTCATCCCGGGAGACAAATCCGAGCCGCGGCATGTTGATGGTCACGACCCCGATGGACCCCGTAAGCGGATTGGCGCCAAACAGACCGCCGCCGCGCTTGTCCAGCGCGCGCATGTCCAGCCGCAGCCGACAGCACATGGAACGGGCGTCATCGGGCGACATGTCGGAATTGACGAAATTGGCAAAGTAGGGGATGCCGTACTTTGCGGTCACTTCCCATAGACGGTCCAGCCCGGGGTTGTCCCAGTTAAAGTCTTTGGAAATGTTGTAGGTCGGTATGGGGAAGCTGAACACCCGGCCCTTGGCATCCCCTTCGGAAAGCACTTCAAGGAACGCCGCGTTGAGCAGGTCCATCTCCTCCTGGTACTCGCCGTACTTGCTTTCCTGCATCTCCCCGCCGATGATGATCGGCTGGTTAGCCAGGGTGGAAGGTGCCTGGAGGTCCATGGTCACGTTGGTAAAGGGAGTTTGGAAGCCAACGCGCGTCGCCACGTTGAGATTGAACACAAACTCCTGCAGCGCCTGTTTGACCTCCCTGTAGCCCAGAGCGTCGTGGCGGATGAAAGGGGCCAGCAGCGTGTCAAAATTGCTGAATGCCTGCGCTCCGGCCGCTTCCCCCTGGAGCGTGTAAAAGAAATTGACCACTTGTCCGAGCGCCGTGCGGAAATGCCTGGCCGGACTGCTTTCCGCCTTGCCCGGCGCCCCCTTGAATCCCCGGCGCAACAGGTCCTGCAGGTCCCATCCCACGCAATAGACCGACAGCAGGCCCAGGTCGTGGACATGCAGGTCGCCCGAGCTGTGCGCCTCGCGGATGTCCTGCGTGTATATCTTGTTCAGCCAGTAAGTCTTGCTCACCTCGCTGGAAATGTAGTTGTTCAGCCCCTGCAGCGAGTAGGCCATGTTGCTGTTTTCCTGCACCTTCCAGTCCTGCCGGTTCAGGTAGCGGTCAATCAGCTCCACATCAGCCTTGTTCACCAGTTCGCGCACGCGCGCATGCTGGTCGCGGTAGAGGATGTACGCCTTCGCCGACTTCTTGTAGGGCGAGGCCAGCAGCACCTCCTCCACCACGTCTTGGATTTCCTCCACCGTTGGAACCTGTTCGCGCCCCATGGACTGGTGCAGGGCCAGAACACGCATCGTCATTTGCCGTGCCGCGTCCATGCCGAATTCGCCGCTGGATTGGCCCGCTTTGAACAGAGCTTCGGTAATTTTCGCCGCGTCAAAGTCGGCGATGCGCCCGTCTCGTTTCATTATCCGGTTGTACATGCCGGAGTGATGTGCGCCCGCTACCTCTGGATGGCTGTGTGCAGCAACTTCCATAAATGTACGCTCCCTCCGCGTGAAACTTTTCGCACCTTGACCATATTTGCCGTCCGCCGCATCGGTCGGCAACAAGACTGATTCTAGCCGCAACCAACCACTATGTCAAGGGGTGTTTTGGAAAACGGCCACAATATGCTGTGGAAAAGTGGGGGATAAAAGGTGGACAACCTTTCTGTGGGGAACCGGGGATGGCGCAACCCACAGTGGCGCAAGGAGTTGTGGGTTGCGCGGCAAGACGCATTTTGTGAACCGCCTCGCCCGCCTGCCCGCAGCAGTGACACGAGGCAAATCGACCAGGGGAATGAGCCCAAAATCGGGCATACAAACGCCCTATCCGCTTGTTGCACAGATGTTTATTCTGTTACACTCGATAATATATGGGCTGGAGTAAAGGAAACTGGTATGGAAGAGTTCTTTGAGATTTGGTACCTCCTGTCAGGCCACGTCCAGGCCAATTTGACAGCCTATGTCATAGGCTGTGTACTTGCGCTTCCCCTCATCTATTTTACCCGCAAATGGAGCGTGCCGGGCATTCTATATGCCATAGAAATATCCATTTATCTCACAATAATGCATATTGTTATCCATTTGGTGGTCGGCCTTGCGGCTTGGTTCAAGACCAATTCATCCATTCGCGCGCTGAATAAGGAGGGGGTGCCTGTCGATGCCGTGTTCTGGACCACGCCAATGGTCAGGTTCTGGGACAAGACCATTTATGATCCTCAATGGATCGCGTACATGGAACTTTCGTTCATTCTCATCATAGTCATACTCGTGTTGAGGTATCGCCCCATGCGCACCCAGAAACCAAAGCCGCGGTTTGCTGTCGATGGCACAAAGAAAGCCGAGACGGACAACGATACGAAGTCCTTGGCCAACAAGTATGGGCGCAACCGTTATGCTGATGATTGGGCCAAAGAGGCGGCCAAGTCATCGCGTGACAGCCGTATTCGCAGGCAATCCGGGAAGTGAGTTCCATGTGTAAACGGTTGCTTCGGGTTTAATTTGCGCAATAGGCGCATTTCGCGAAGGAATGCCCGCCCTTTTGCCTTTGGGCAAGTCCAGCTTTTACGGCTAGTTACGAGAAACTTGGCTGTTATCGGAACTTGGGTTTCTGTTGACAATTGTGTTGGCAGATTGGTTCCTTGCGTGTATAATAAGGATGTGATTTGAGGTTCTTAAAGGACGGACAGAGTGTTTTGCCCGGAGGAATGCGCCTGTGAGCTCAAGTGCCTATTTGTGGGCGATGGTGGGCGTTATTCTTCTTGTGGCCTTGATTAGTGTGCCGTCTTTGTTTACCCGAAAGTGCCCGCGTTGCGCTGCCCGCAACCGGATCGAGGCCAAGCGATGCAGAAAATGCGACGAGACATTTCCTGCGGATGAAGTCTAACGGCGGAATGGGTTGAAGCCGAGATCCTCGGTCAACCCGGCGCATGGAACAAAGGAAGGCAGGGTGCCGTGGCTGAGATGATCCGATGTCCTTTCTGCGGTAAAGAGACCAGTTCGGGACTGCATAACTGCGCCCATTGCGGGGGGCCTCTGCAGGCCGTGGGGAAGGGAATTCCCCCCAAGCAGGCGCCGCGGGCGCTCACTTGCCCCAACTGCGCCGGCCCGGTTCAACCCGGCGACATTATTTGTCTGGCATGCGGCACCAACCTTCTTACGGGCCAGAAAGTGGTGACGGAGAAGAAGGCCACGCAAAAGGCCGAAAAGGACGGTGGTTTGCGCCGGGTATGGGTTGTTTTGGGTGTGCTGTTGCTGGTGGCGTTGTTGGGCGGCGGCGGTTTTCTGGCCGTCCGACTCCTGCAGAACCCTTTGGAAACTGCCAGAAGGCTTGCTGTTCAGGGGAACATCCCCGAGGCGCTCAATAAGCTCCAAGACTATGTCCAGCGCAGGCCGGCGGACCGAGAGGCCCGCCTGTTGCAGGGCAAGCTTTTCTGGCAGGGGCAACAGTATGCCAAGGCGGCCGACGCCATGGTGGCGGCCTACAAACTCGACACCAAGAACCCTGAGACCGGGTTCATGGCGGTCATTGCCGCCGGACGCGTGGCCGGGGATGACGGATTGAAGAAACAGGCGGCCATTCTGAGCGAGATCCTCGCCGGCACCCCCGGCAATGAACACGCCGTGCGCCTGCTCGCCATGACGATGGGCGCATTGGGCGACCTCGCCGGACAGGACGCCTTGTATCAGGAAACGCGCGCCACTGAAGCCCTTTCCGATGTGTCACTCCAGACCACTTTCGGTGTCGGCCGCGCCCTTCAGCATGGACTGCCCGAGGCGGAGGAAATGCTGCGCAAGGCGCGCGCCGCCGCGCCCGAAAGTGGTGACGCCGCCGCAGCCCTGGGATTCGTGCTTAACCAGGAGGGCCAGGCTGACGCGGCTGCCGAGGCACTTTCAAAAGCCGTCGAACTCAAGACCAGCGTGGCCGGCATGGCGAAGATGCAACTCGGCATGCTTTATTTGCAGACGGGCAGGTTTGAGAAGGCCCTGACCGTGTTCAACGGGGCGAAGGCGGAACTGAAGGACGACCCGCGACTGCCGTTCTACACCGCACTTTCTCTCGAACTCACCGGACTGGCAACGGAGGCCTTGGTCGAGTACGAGCGCATTTCCACCGGCTCCGGCCAGTTTGCGGGACCCGCCGCGCTGCAGATGGCCGGACTCTACCTCAAACAAAACGTGCCGGACAAAGCGCTGACCGCCGTGCACCGCGCCACGGAGCTTGGTGTGTCGTCGGCGAGGCTGTTCACCGTGCAGGGGCAGGTACAGGCCCGGCAGGGCACGCTGGCCGAAGCGGAGCAGTCCTACCGTCGTGCCATTCAGACTGATGCGAACTATCCCGGCGCCCATCTCGAAATGGGCCTGATGCTGGTCGGCCGAAACGCCGTGGCCGACGGCGTTCGTGAGTTGCAGCGCTACCTTGAACTCACTGCGGACAAGGCGGATGGAACGCCGCGAAGAAACGAAGTGGAACTACTTGTCAACCAGTTGAAGCAGGCCCAGAAGGCGTCCTGAACCCGGGCGGACCGGAGGAGAGAACGGGTTATGGCGACTCGAATACAGATCGTTACGGTGGCGGTACTCATGCTGCTTGCCGCGTTGCCCGCTACGGCATGGGGGCCCCGCGGCCAGGCGGCCATAGTCAGCACCGCGATGCAACTGCTGTCCAAGAACGGTGACGCGCCCCTGATTAGGCTGTCCGGTGACATCAAGGCGGGTGCCGCAGTTTCGATATCCGAACTGGAACTGTCCTACCCCGACCTCGCCAACAATCCGCTTCAGGCAGTGGAGTCGGAGATGGCGCTCCTGGCCGCCGTGCACCGCGACCGGGTGGACGCGTACTACGCCTACCGCATGGGCGTGCTCGGCAAGGTGGTGGCGATGATCACCTCTCCCATGCGCGGCGCGCAGGTCAATCATCGCAACCAGTACAATGAGGATACGGACAAGGCCATGGGCGGCGTGCAGCTCCGCCAGACGGTGCGCAAGGAGGTGGACCCCAGGACCTATTTCCAGCGCATGTTTCTTGAGGCCAAGTCCAGCGACGAAATAATCCTGAAACAGTATCAGGACGGGGTGGGTTTCAAAGGCATTGCCGCATCCACATTGCCGATCGACGCCAGCCGCTCGGTCGCCGCCGTTTGCGACGTGTGGTGGACCATTCTTTCTTCCAAGACCGTGCCGGGCGGTGTTTCCCAGGCACAAATGCAGCGCTATGCG
>CAIJOU010000431.1 GCA_903822375.1 Candidatus Hydrogenedentota bacterium | reverse complement strand
GCTTCTCGGCCAGCACGCCGATGCCGCTTGCGCAGACCGCGTACTGCACGATGCCCGTGCCGAGCGCGCCCGCGGCGAACGCGATGCCGGCGCCGATGGCCATGCCGGCCGCGGCCAGTGCCTCGGTCGACTTGGCCGCTGCGCCTTCGGCGCCCGCGCCAAAGGCGAACGGCGCGGCTATGGCCGCCAGCACACACAAGATCGCCATCACGGCGAATGTATTCTTTGTTACCTGCAACGTCTTTACCATGGAAGTTCCTTTCTGAACGGTTTGTAACTGAACCCCTTCGGGTCGTAGAACTTGGGCAGTGACTCCACATAATTGAGACGCAGCGAGTGCAGCGTCGGACTAAACAGGCCCATGGCGATATTGAGCGCCTGGAAGAGGAAGTTGATGATCAGGCCGACGAGGATGAAGATGCCGCCCGCCTTGAAGTTGTCTGTCATGAACTTGTTGCCAATGTCCGCCAGTGCGGCCGAAGCCAAGCCGAGGGCCATGAGACGGGCATAGGACAGCACGTTGGTCGCAAGCGAGGTCAGCTCGATGGCTGGCACGAGGGCACCCAGACCCAGCCCGTAGAACATGGTCGCCACGCCGCCCACGATGAGGACGATGCCCGCAATCATGGAAGCGGTCGCGGGCAGATAGGTCATCTGGCCAAGCACGGCAATGATCATGCCCCACAGCACGGTGAGCATGCCCACCTTTTCCAAGGCATGGCCGCGGTGTCCATGGTGGGTCGCCTCGCGGATACCCAGGATAAGGCTGCCGGAAACGTGGACGATGCCCACCAGCAACGATATCTTCATCAACACCATGATGTTGGCCGACTCCATCCGGGGGCCCCAGATCGCCGGAATGTAGTGTTCCAGCAGGTTGCCCATGTATTCGCCGAAGACCACACCGAACACCATGGCCGACACGCCCATATAGGCCAGTATCATGCCGAGATCCCGCACCGCCTCGATGTTGCGGAACTTGCTCCGCAGCCACAGCGCGATTCCCAGGAACAATGCGCCGTAGAACACGTCGCCGATGATGAAACCGTAAAACAGAATGAACGAAACGCCGATCCAGACGCTCGGGTCGATTCCGCCGTAGGTGGGCGGCTGATACAACTGCAGCAGGAGTTCGAAGGGCTTGAAGAACTTGGGATTCTCCAGGCGGGTGGGAACCTGCTCGTCCGCGACGTTGTCCATTGAAAGCTCGGCCAGCATGGCGGCCTCGCCGAAGCGTTTTTCCAAACTGACCCGGAATTCCTCAAGGGATTCGCTGGGCACCCAGCCGTGTATGACTGTAACCAGTTCACTGCCGGCCATCCGCTCGGACACCAGATGCCGCTGGAGCAGGTCGGCCACGATGCCCTTGAGCGCGACCAGCCGGGCGCCTTCGGCTCGCGACGCTTCCGTGAGTTTTTCCTGGGCCGCGGCCAGTTGTTTCTGCTGGGTGATGCGCATGTCGCCCAGTTTGGCCAGCGCGGCGTCAAAGGCAAGGCCTTTGACCGGAGCTTCGGGCGCATCAACGGGCGTCACCCCGGATTCGCGCAGCACTGTCTCCACGGAGCCGTCCATCTCTTCGGGATAGAGGACCAGGCCTGCCGTGACCTTGCGCTGGACGCGCTGGTGTAGGAACTGTACCTGCGGTCCGAGCCGTTCCTGGAGCAGTTCGGCCAGCGCCGCGGCGTCGTTCTTGTCCGCGGAGGGAATAACCACAAAGCGGGCGCCCACGCCCAGGCGAAAATCGCGCTTGTTCAGCTGCGGTGCCAGCGCGGAGAGCATTTCCACGTACTGCTTGATGACGGCCACGTTGTCCGCATGGTTGACCCGGCCCCGTGCAAGCGGGCGCAGCAGACGGTTCCATTCGCGAACCTTGCGCTCCCAAGTTTCACGGTCTTGCGCAACCAGTTCGGCGGCGGCCCTGTCCACATCCTCTTTGGCGGGCTGGACGCTCAGCAGCGGCGCCAGCTCCAGAAGGTTCTGGTTGAGCGTCTCCAACTGCGTCTGGTCCCGCTGCTCTTCCGGTGAGGACTGAAGCGGATTTAGAAATCCCGGCTCCTCCTCGACCACCAGGGGGACATCCTCAAGATGAACCATGCCCTGGTCCTGCACGAACGCGACCACGTCCCGGGTGGTTCCGCGCATGCACACAATTTCTATCCGGCTCATGGGTGTAATCATTGGCCGGCTCCCCCGCCGCCCGGAAGCACCAGTGCGGCGATGCGTTCCGCCGCCTGGTCGAGCCGCAACATGGCCCGTCCGCATTCGGCGCGCGCTTTTGACTCGGCATCCTCCACCACCGCCGCCCGCACCTTTTCGCGCTCGGCATCGGCGCGGGCGCGGCGTTCCGCCAGTTCCGCCGCCAGGGAGTCGGCGGCGGCTTCGGCAATGGTTCGCGCCTCGACGCGTGCCGAGGCAATTATCGCCTCCGCCTCGGTCCGGGCCGCCTCAAGCTGCGCCATGAGTTGTTTCTCATGGTGCGCCACCTGGGCCAGCGCCGTGGAGTGGGCCGCGTGCGTTGGTTCCGCGTCGCGGCTCTCTATTGCCATTGTCGATGTAGCTGCGGTGTCGATGCTCATGTCTTCCGCAAAACCTGTTTAGGCTGGCCCCGCGTTCCGTACCAGCCGGATTGCCAGACCATCTTTTGTTACTTTTCTCAATTTCCCGGCCGAATGTCTTTCACCCGCATGAATTGTTCTTGGGCATATTCCGTGGATGCAACAAGCCACCCGGACCGATTCCGCCGACGTTGCGGCGATGCCTGGCATTGCGGTCAGAAAGACCGTCATGCGCTGGCGGGTCGGATTATAACAATGAAGCAGGGGGCGAAAACAAGCTTTTTCGCCCCCCAACTTTCCTACCGGTAGGTAAGGACCGTCATCGCCCCGAAAAGCGGGTTTCCCGGCAGGAATCATACTGTTTGCCCGGTTTCCAATTGACAGCGAAGTTGCATTCCAGCAGCCCAATGCCTACTGTGGCGGCATAGTGCGAAGCAGGAAGGTTGTAATATGTGTCAAGTGAGATTGGGCGTTGGGCTGTGGATGTTCTGCGCGTTTTGTGCGATTACCCAGGCGGATACAACCGTGATTCCCCGGGCAGTGGGCAACGATTTCTCCGCGTTGGAACGGCTCAAGAATTCCGGATTTGAAAGGGGGGGTGAGGACTGGAACGGGTGGATGCAGGCCTTTGAGGCGGCCGAGGCTGGCGGACGCGGTGGGACACGGGGACTGCGCTGCACGGCCGACAAACCGGACGGGCAGTACGGCGCGGGACAATTGGTGAAACTGGACCAGACCGTGCCGAGGCCGATTGTGCTGTCAGGATGGAGCCGCGCGGAAAATGTCGACGGCACGTCGGACAACGGATATTCAGTCTATGTTGATGTGAACTACACGGACGGCGACCACCTGTGGGGGCAGACGGGCTGCTTTTCCGTGGGCACGCACGACTGGGAACAGCGGCGCGTGCTGCTGGTGCCAGACAAGCCGGTGGCGTCGCTGACGGTGCTGGGGTTGTTCCGTGGGCACAACGGCACCGTATGGTTTGACGACTTCTCGGTGGTGGAGGCGAACAGCGACAGTAAAGTATTTGAAGGAGTTCTAGTCGGAAACTGCTCCGCTCCCGATGTTTCAGTTGACACCTGCGATATCTCCACGGGAGACGGTCTGAAACTCTCCCTCGATCGGAAGACCGGCGCGGTGGCCGCGTTGTGTCTGAAGGATGCGGTGCTGGGCGAAAACGGCCTTCCCGCCTTCGTGCGCGATGTGGCGGGCAACAGTGACTTTGTGGCACCCGAATGGAAGGTGGAACCGACAGCGGAGGGGGCGACGCTTTCCGGCGAGGCATCCACGTTGCAGTTGCGGTTGTCGCTGACACTGACCGCCCATGACGGCGACCTTGAGGTGAACGGCACGGTTCAGGACCTGCGCGGTGCGGACCGGGCGGTGACGGTCTATGTGCCGCTGCCCGTGTCGGGGGAGTGGGTCTGGTCGCCCGACATGCGGCGCGATTTGCCCGCCAGGGGCCTTTGCATCAATGCGTTCCGCACCGGCGCGGGGGCGACGGGCATGCGCTCGTCCTATCCGCTCGCGGTGCTGAGCGGCGCGAAAGGGGGACTTGTCCTCGCGACGCCCATCGACGCGCCGCGTCACGACCGGCTCGCCTATGACGCGGAGCGGAACATGTTCTATGCGGCCTTTGACCTTGGTTTGAGCGCCGCGGTAAAGCGGTCGCCCGGTACGGCCTCCTTCCGCACTATTCTTTATGCAAGCGACCCGGCGCTGCGCTTTCGCGGGGCACTGGCGCAGTATTACCGGCTGTTTCCCAATGCATTCGAAAAGCGGGTATCGAATGAGGGGCTGTGGATGGCCTTCACTGACATAAGCACACTGCCCAATCCGGAAGACTTCGGATTCGCCTATCAGGAAGGTGCGCCCAATGTTGCCTGGGACGAACAGCACGGAGTTCTAAGCTTTCCCTACACCGAACCGATGACGACCTGGTTCCAACTCGCGCCGGAAGTGACCCGCAGTTACGATGGCGCGGTCGGCTATCTGCATGGACTGCTGGACAAGAAGGACGATCCCCTCCATGAGAGCGCGTCCGTCATCGACGCGTCCAGCGTGCTCGACGGCACCGGCAGGAGCGTGCTGTCGGTCGTCAATGCACCGTGGTGCGACGGGGTGGTGTTTGCACTGGACGCCGACCCGGCCATCCCGGTGGGCCCGCCGCACAGCATGAACCGGGGTCAGGCCGAACTGAAACGGCTGGAGCAGGCCGTGGCGGACGCCGTGAACGGTGCGGTGGCAGAATGGCCTTGGCGGGGAAGCGGCACCTGCGCGGCCGATACCGCCGCGAGGACGGAGGGTGCACAATCACTCTGTCTCAACGCGCCCGAACCGGGAAAGACCGTGGACGCGTTTCAGACGGTCTCCATCGGCCAGACCGGGCCGAAAGCGCTGGTCCTGCGCGCCACGGTCCGCACCAGGGACCTCACCGGAGTCGAAGACACGGACTGTTCCGTGTATGTCGATCTGGTGCATGCCGACGGGACCGCGCTGTACTGTCAGTCCATACCGCTTGCGCCGGGCACGCGCGAATTTCAGACTGTGGAACGACGCATCGTATCGGACAAGCCCTTCGCCAGTGCGACGGTGCATCTCCTGTTGCGCGGCGGCCACACCGGCACGGTATGGTTTGACGGTCTGTATCTTGGGGAGGAGGGAAGCACAAAGAACCTCCTCAAGAATCCCGGGCTGGAGGGAAGTCCCGAAAGGGGCGCCGTCGCCGACGGCGTATACATCGATTCCTATGAGTTCTGGTCCAACAACATCAATTACAACGCAGCCCATTTTGCCAACGTGGACATTCCACTCGTTTTTGACGCGCAGTCCTGCCGCGTGGGCGTTTTGACCGTCTTTTCCACCTTTGCCTTCCAGCGCGAACTCGCCCAGCGCATGCACGCCCGAGGCAAATTCATGTTTGCCAACGGCGCGCTGGGCTCCTATGACATGCCTGCCGCCTTCCTCGACGTGCTGGGCACCGAGACCAACTGGATGCCCGGCGGCAAGTGGCAGCCCATGACCGACGCCGAATTGTGCTTCCGCCGCGCCTTATCAGCGCAAAAGCCCTACTGTTTCCTCATGAACACCCACTACGACGACTTTACGCTCGCGCTGACGGAGCGCTACATGCAGCGTGCGCTCGCCTACGGCATGTTCCCGGGCTTCTTCTCCGAGAACGCGGCGACCGGCTGTTACTTCCAGAACCCGAAGTGGTACGAGGCGGCCCGGCCGCAGTTTAAGAAATACCTGCCGCTGATCCAGACCATCGCCAAGGCGGGCTGGCAACCGCTCACCTTCGCCACGAGTGACAAGGCGGCGGTCTATGTAGAACGTTTTGGTCAGCCCGAGAGTGGTACGGTGTATTTCACGGTGCTGAACGATTCCGGCCAGGCACATAAGGCGAACATTGAAGTGGACCTTGCCGGACTGGGCTGGAGGGAGGCGGTGGTCACGGCACGGGAAATGATCGGCGCAACCGATATCGCATGGAGTAGTGTAGGCACACTCCAACTGGATTTGAACCCCGAGCAGGCGATGCTGATCAGGCTGAAAAAGTAGGGTGCCGTGCAGCACCGCAAAGCGGTGCGGAACGCACCATCCGCAGGGGGACTGGCATCCTGTTCCCGCCGATGAACCCGGGCATGCCAATATTGAATTCTCCCGGGAACAGGTGCCTGTACCCGAGGCACGATACTCGAATCGGGTGCGGGTACAGCCACCATTTCGGGTGGCGGTCCGGGTGCAAGGTCGGGAGGTTGGCCAAAAATGGTGGCAGTCCCCTGGCGGAACGGTGCGCTCCGCTTAGGGCACCCTTACGGCGGAGTATCTGTCGTCCG
>CAIJOU010000430.1 GCA_903822375.1 Candidatus Hydrogenedentota bacterium | reverse complement strand
CCCCGGACGGCCAATACATCTACTTCAACTCAGAGCGTACGGGCCGGATGCAAATCTGGCGCATGAAAACCGACGGCAGCGGACAGGAGCCGGTCACCTCCGACGGGTACAATAACTGGTTCCCCCATCCCTCGCCGGACGGCAAATGGATTGTCTTTCTTTCCTACGAACCGGATGTGAAAGGGCATCCGGCCAACAAGGATGTGATGCTCCGGCTCATCCCGGCCGGCGGAGGCGAGATTCGCGTGCTGGCCAAACTCTTTGGCGGACAGGGCACGATCAATGTGCCCTCGTGGTCACCGGACGGCAGCCGCCTGGCATTTGTGAGTTACCAACTGATTCATCCCTAGCTGAGCCATGCCACGCAAGACGCCAGAAGGTTGATTCAATCTGACCGACGGCTGGAACGGAAAAACCGCCTCGTGGTGCCGAGAGAGTCCATGGAACATTTGCGAACCTGATTCCCGCCATGAAATTCCCAAAGGTCATTACCGGTTTATTCCTGGGGTTTGCGTACGGCGCGTCGCTTCTGTCAGGCGCCGATGCCTCCCTTCGCCCGGTGACGCCCGACTCTTCTCCGGAGGCCGGCGCCCTCCTGCAATTTCTCTATAGTATTTCCGGCAAGCACACCCTGGTCGGTCAGCATTGTGCGCCCCTGCTCGGATCCACCCGCCTCGTCGGCGCATACAAACTGACCAAACATTATCCGGCCCTCTTTGGACAGGATTTCGGTTTCAGTGCGCCGGGCACTTGGGACGGGATCAACTTCCGCCAGCAACTCGTGGATGAAGCCATCCGGCGGCACGCCGAGGGCTTCATCATCACCCTGATGTGGCACGCGGTGCGCCCCATCGAGGACGAACCGGTCGAGTTTGAGAGTTCGATCCAAGGTAAACTCACCGACCAGCAATGGCAGGATCTGATTACGCCAGGGACGGAGATCAATGAACGCTGGAAATCGCAGGTCGACGTGATCGCCTCGTACCTCAAGCAGCTGCGGGACGCCGGCGTGCCCGTGTTATGGCGGCCCTATCACGAGATGAACGGCAAATGGTTTTGGTGGGGACAGAAAGCCGGCGAATCGGGGTACAAAAAATTGTACCGCATGCTCTACGCCCGCCTGGTGCATTTTCACCGGTTGAACAACCTGATCTGGGTGTTTGACGCCAACGAACTAAGGGACGGGGTGGATCCCTACGATACCTGTTTCCCGGGTCAGGACGTGGTGGATGTTCTCGCCACCGACGTGTACCAGAACGGCTTTGCCAGAAAGGACTACGACCAGCTTCTCGCCCTGGCGGGCGACAAACCGATTGCGTTGGGTGAAGTCGGCCGGATTCCGACCACGGAAATTCTGCGCGATCAACCCCGGTGGGCCTGGTTCATGAATTGGGGTGAACCGTTCGTTTCATGGAAGGACATGCCGGCGATTCGGGCCACCTACGACAGCGCGGAGACGCTCACGCTGGAGAAATTGCCGTGGGTCAAGTGGAAAGAACCAAAGATCCACTATCCGATTCTGCAATAAGCCTCCCCGGATTGCGGCCGGCTGGCCGCTGCGGCACCGCGGCAGAATGCGAATAATCCGGGTGACAGGCAATCCGGACCAGCCGGCGCACTTCACTCTCGCCTTGTAATTGGTCATTACTACCACTGTGAAACCCCTGATTATTGCCTAGAAACCCCGGACAGGGCTCCTTCCCTCCTCATGAGCAACGAACCCCAAAAACTCCCCTTAAGAGAAAAGATCGGCTACGGATTCGGCGACTTTGCGTCGGTCCTGTTCTGGCAGAGCATCACCATGAATCTGATGTTCTTCTACACCGACGTCTTCAAGATCGGCACGGCAGCGAAGGCAGCGGTGACGGCGGGCACGATGATCATGGTCTCGCGCGTTTTCGACGCCGTGATCGACCCGATCATCGGCATGACGGCTGACCGGACACAAACGCGTTGGGGAAAATTCCGGCCCTACCTGATATGGATGGCCCTTCCGCTGGCCATTTCCGCCGTGCTCATGTTCACCACACCAAACTTCAGCGCGAACGGAAAGATTGTCTACGCCTACGCGACACTGTTACTCTTCATGGCCTGCTACGCCGGTATCAACATCCCGTATTCCTCCCTGCTCGGAGTCCTCACTCCCGACCCCACGCAGCGGACGAGTGCGGCATCGTTCAAATTCACTTTCGCCTATATCGCCGGCACGGCGGTATCGTGGACATCGCTCATCTTCGCCAAACATTTCGGGAATGGCACGGATTCGTCTGATCCGGGCGGTTGGCAGAAAACGATCATGTTTTACGGCGGTATTGCCGTGGTGTTTTTCGTTCTGACGTTTCTCATGACCAAGGAGCGCGTCACACCACCACCCGCGCAAAAGACCTCAGTGAAGCGCGACCTGATCGAT
>CAIJOU010000429.1 GCA_903822375.1 Candidatus Hydrogenedentota bacterium | reverse complement strand
CTTCGGTGCTCCGAACAGCAGACTTTTCATGGCATGGATGGAGCGTCTGGAGCGCTGAAAGCGCGACATTTAACCGCCTGGGCCGTCAGGCCCAGGAAAGAGATTACCCCTGACTGGAGCCCTGAAAGGGCGGCACAACCCGACATCGTCTTATACTACTGCCATTCGTGCCTGTACTCGACTCCCCAAACCCACGACTCCCCCCGTTTTTGGGCACAACGCGCCCCCGTCATGAGAGCCCGCCTAAACCCGCGCGCAATCGAAACTTGAGCAGGGCGGGGTTATATGCTATGATCCCGTGCTTAACTATGCGTGCGCATATCGCGTGCGCGTGAACCATTTCTTTGGAAAAGGAGGTGAATAACATTGCGAACCTACGAAGCGCTGTACATCATCGCCCCGAATTTGGACGACGATGCCATCCAGGCGGTGGTCGCGGGTGTGGAAAATCTGATCACATCCAACGGTGGGACCATCGTGCGCTCGGAAGTGTGGGGTCGGCGCAAGCTGGCCTACGAGATCAAGAAGCACGGCGAAGGCTTTTATGTGCTCCTGAGATTTACCGCCGGTCCGGAATTCCTAAAGAAGCTGGACAATCACTTCAAGCTTACTGAGACGGTCATCCGATCCATGGTTCTCTATCTCGACGAGCGCACGCTGCGGCTCGAAGCCGAGCAGCAGCACCGCCGCGAGGAGGAGGCCCGCATCGCCGCCACCCGTGTGCGCGGTGACGACGACGAGGACGACGACGAGGACGACGACGACGATTTCGGCGGTGGCGGACGCGGACGGCGTCGGCCCCGGAAAGACGAGGATGACTGAACCAGAGGGGTGAACGGATGGGTAACGTACGGGTACCGGACCTTAACCAGGTCATCATAGCCGGACGCCTAACACGCGACCCGGAACTGAAGTACACCAGCGGCGGACAGGCTTATTGCAAGCTTGCCCTGGCCAACTCGCGCTTTTACAAGGACAAGAACGGCGAACGTCAGGAAACGACAACGTTTGTGGACGTGACCGTTTGGGGTCCCCATGCCGAGTTTGTCGGCAAGTACACGCGCAAGGGCAAGGCCGTGCTGGTGGAAGCCCGGTTGCAGACCAGTGAGTGGGAAGACAAACAGACCGGCCAAAAACGGTCGCGGCTTGAGCTGAACGCGCATCGCGTGACGCAGCTTGAGTGGGACGACGACCGTCCCGGCGGGTCTGGCGGCGCTTCGGCTCCGCGCTCCGCGCGGGGCGAAAACGAGCCGACGCCCCCCCCGCCCATGGATGAACCGGTGCCCGAAGACGACATTCCGTTCTGATCCCGGAAACACAAGGAACTCCCAGGACCATGGCTAAAATATCCGCGAAAGCGAAGACAAAAATTCGCGACAAGAAGATGAAGCGGAAGAAGAAAAAGAAGGTGTCCAGGGCCAAGGTCTGCCGGTTGACGGTGGATCGGGTCGTGTTCATCGACTACAAAGACATCAATCTGCTCAAGCATTACGTGACCGAGCGCGGGAAAATCATCCCGCGCCGCATCACCGGCGCAACCGCAAAGCACCAGCGCATGCTGACGCAGGCCATTAAACTGGCCCGCGAGGTCGCGCTGTTGCCGTTCTGCGCGGACTGATCCGCGCCAGCGCGCGGAGGCCGCGTCACGTGTTCTGGATCGGCCTTTTCCTGACGGGCGCCCTCCTCTCGGGGACGGACGCCGCGCCTTTGGCAATGGCGATTTTCCCCGTGCCGGTCGCGGTCCTGTGGGCCCGCGGCCGGCACGGTGCAGCCGTTGCGGCGGCGCTGTGCGGTGCCTTTTCGGTGCTGGCCGGCCAAATGGCCCTCGCCATGGCGGCCGCCGACCCGGAAACGCATGTCATGCTCGGCACCGGGGCGTTCATCCTGGCCGTGGCCACTTTGGCCGTGGCCGGACTGGGCGCGCCGCTGGGCGAGATGATTCGCCGGGGCAGGTCGTTTGGGCAGTGCGTGTCGCTGCTGACGCTGGCAATGTTCGTTCTGTCGGTTCTCGAGACAGCGCTGCTCTGGGATGAGTCGCGCAAGGCGTGGACCGTGGCGATCAGCCAGCGCATCGCGCAGATGGAGCAGGGGGCGGGTGAAACCACCCCCTACGGCGATCTGATGCGGTGGTTTGACGTGCAGTTGCCGTACCTCGTGTTCGGCGTGCTGTTCTCGGGCGTGCTCGTGGTGGCCTGCCTGCAGACGGCTGCTGTGTTCCGGTGGCTCCGGAACGGCGCGGAAGCGGCGGACAGCCCGCCGCCGGTTGGAAAGTTTAAGATGATGCGTCCGCCCGACGCGCTGGTGTGGCTGGCCATTGCCGCCGCACTGCTGGGTCTGGCGGATTACCAGTGGCCCAACGACGTGCTGCGCTTCGTGTCATGGAACACGGGCGTGGCCCTCGCCGCGGTCTACTGGATGAACGGTGTCGGCATCGCGCTGTGCGCGATGGAGGCGTTCGGCCTGCGTGCCGGCGCCGCCTGGGGCCTGCTGGGCCTGATGATGATCTTCGGCCTGCACAACGGGCTGGCCGTCATCGGCCTGTTTGACACCTGGTTCGACCAGCGCCTGGGCGCCCTGCGGCTTGCCGCGGCCTGGCGCGACCGCAACCGGGAAGGCCCGAAGGACCCGGAGGCATGAATGCCCCCGGACCGACGCAATATAATGCGTCTTTTGGAAAGTTTTGTGACCAACGCGACGCCGGCCCCGGCCGGGTTTGATCGCACGAAAACAAGGGAGTCGTGACCCATGAATGTCATCCTTTGCGACGACGTCGAAAACCTCGGCACAATCGGCAGCCGGGTGAGCGTGGCGGACGGCTACGCGCGCAACTACCTGATCCCGCGCAAGCTGGCGGTCATCGTGGACAGCGCGTCGGCCAAGCAGATCGATCATGAGCTGCGCATCATCCGCAAGCGCGAAGAGCTCAAGCGCGCCGAACTGACGGCCGCGGCCGCCAAAATGAGCGGCATCACGGTCGAGTTCCAGATGCGTGCGGGCGAGGGCGACAAGCTCTTCGGCTCGGTCACCACGCAGATGATCGCCGAGAAGCTCGCCGAAGCCGGCTACACCATCAGCCGCAAGGCCATCCACCTGGAAGAGCAGATCAAGTCGCTCGGCATCTTCGCGGTGCCGGTCCGCTTCGCCGCGGGCATCGAGGCCGAAATCAAGGTCTGGGTCACCGGGCTTGAGGCCGAAGTCACCACCGTCGTCGATCCCGAAATGGACTTCGTGGACGAGGACGACGACGACGACCGGAACCCGAGGACGATGGCCGGCTAGAGGCGGCCATGGCCACCACCACGCGTAGAAAAGGTTTCGACGGCGCGGCTTCGGCCGCGCCGGCGCGGCTGTTTGACCGCGAACCGCCCCACAATGTCGAGGCGGAGCGGTCCGTGCTGGGCGCCATCCTGATCAACCCCCAGGCCGTCGGTCCCGCCGTGGAGATTCTGGGCGAGAGCGACACCGACATCTTCTACATTCCGGCGCACCAGCACATCTACAACGCCGCCGTGGCGCTCTTTCGCCGCAGCACTCCCGCGGACCTGGTCACCGTCACGGAAGAACTAACCCGGCGCGGCCAGCTCGAGGAGGCCGGCGGCGTAACCGCCGTGGCCGACCTCACCGGCGCTGCGCCCACCTCGGCCAACATCGAGCACTACGCAAAGATTGTCCTCAACGCCGCGCTGACGCGCCGGCTCATCTCCACCTGCGCCGTGGTCACCGCGCAGGCTTACGATGGGGGCATGGATGTCGAGGAACTGCTCGAGGATGCCGAGAAGCAGGTCTTCCAGCTGAGCGAATTCCGCCACACCAACCCCATCTATTCCGCTTCGGACCTGGTCACGGACAGCATGAAGCAGCTCGAGGCGCGCATCCGGAACAAAGACTCCATCACGGGGCTGCCCACCGGTTTCCATGCGCTCGACAAGATGCTTTCCGGACTCCAGCCGTCCGACATGATTGTGCTTGCCGCCCGGCCGTCGGTCGGCAAGACCGCCTTTTCGCTCAACATCGCCGCCCATGTCGCGATTGAGCAGAAGAAGGGCGTGCTGCTGTTCACACTCGAAATGTCCAAGGAACAGTTCATGTACCGTCTGCTCTGCCTGGTGGGCCAGGTCGACATGAACCGCGTGCGCGACGGCTATCTGGCCGAGGCCGAGGTGCCCAAGGCGCAGCGCGCCGCAGGCCAGCTCATGAACGCCAGCATTTACATGGACGAGTCCGTGGGGCTCACCCCGCTGGAAATGCGCTCCCGCGCACGGCGCCACGCCGCCCAGCACCCCGATCTCGGACTGGTCATCATCGACTACATGCAGCTCATGCACATTTCGGGCAAGTCGGAGAACCGCCAAACCGAAATCTCGGAAATCTCCCGCGCAATCAAGGGGCTTGCCCGCGAACTGCACGTGCCGGTCATGGCCCTGTCGCAGCTCAGCCGCGAGGCCGAGAAAAACGACACGGGTTCGCCCCAGTTGTCGCACCTGCGCGAATCCGGGTCCATCGAGCAGGACGCCGACGTGGTCATGATGCTCTCGCGGCCCCCGGCCAAGGAGCGCGAAGAGAAGAAAGACGTCATCATCCTCAACATCGCCAAGCAGCGCAACGGCCCCACGGGACACGTCGAACTGCTGTTCCGCAAGAATATGCAGCGTTTCATGTCGATTGATGATCACGGCGCCCCCGGCGGGCCGCCGCCCGGGGCCGACTTCGGGCGGGCGCGGAGCGCCTTCGCGATCGCGCTCCACATGCACCAGCCGCTGAT
>CAIJOU010000428.1 GCA_903822375.1 Candidatus Hydrogenedentota bacterium | reverse complement strand
GCTCCGCCATTGTTTCTTTTGTCCTTACCACATATCTCACGTCTCTAAGGTCGAACGGGAGACTATCCTTATCTTCTACAATAAGTAGCACTTTCTCCTTTGACAGATTGCGCAAGGCCAAACGTGACTCATATAGGGTCGTCCTGTTGGATGCATCAACAACAACTGCAGCGGCCCTGGAAATTAAGGCATCTATTTTTGCGGAAATGTTGCCACCAGGAGCGACTATCTCATCAGCAGTTACGGGAACCAGCCCACAGTCTCTGACGACGGGAAACAAGCGGTCCCGATAAAAAGCTTGGAGCTTAAATGGAACTGCGAAGAAACAAATACGAGAGTGACCATCTGGAGGCAGTGAGAGTTCCTGCAAAGACTCTTCTTGGGTGATTTGACTAACGGGAATGATATGCTCACGAACATAATCCCGCAGCAAGGTAAAGACCTTCGCAAGTTCATCACTATATTGAGTACGGTTCCCCGGAATATTGATTGGTTTTACCCCCCGGCGCTCATATCTTGCTAACTCTGCCTGCTTGGCGTCTACAAGAAGTACATAGGCCTGGCGGCGCAACCTTCCAAGCCTTTCTGACACCGTCTGCCAAATCATTCGGAAATCCGGGTCATCCAGGCTGTATCCAATAAATACAGGCGTTCTAGTAATCATCAGACTGGCCAAGTATGTCGCCGTGAGCGGATAGCGGTCAAGGAAAACATCGTAATCTTCCTCGGTGACGATCATTCTCTGCGGATGATGAATGTCACCGTGGAGTTTAAGAAGCCTTACGCTGGAATCTTGGGTAGTGATTGAAAGCTGATCCTCATCCAAAATTGGATGGCAATATTTCTGCTCAGCGTCATACGATCTTTCCAGAAGGAAGTCGAAATTGGTTGTGCAGACAATATCAAACTGGAGCTTAGCAAAAGCTATGTGTGCCTTGCCAGGTTGTGCCTTATTGATGAGAAGATGCTCACGTAGCCTTTCAATCAACCTTGCACGCGAAAACTCCTGGGAGTAGGCAGAAAGCGCATCGAGGGCAGAAGAATATGGGTAGTCCTCTAGTTCATCTGCAATGCGTTTGCCAAGATCATCCCAGAGAGGCATTTTGGTGCCTCGGGGTGTTTTAGCATTAAGAGAAAACCCGGCCCCGATGATAGGTAGCCATCTGTTCTCAAGAAGGTCTTGGAGCAGAGGCTTTGGGAAATGCTTTAGGTAGTCATCGCTCATTCGTGGAGCCCTCCACTGGTCATTCACCATCAACCATCGCGTCCTCTCACTCCCCGCCTTCGAATTCGGCGTTCTTGAATTTCAGGACCTTGCAGTTTTCACGGACGGCGCGCTGGAGGGCGTCGTCGAAACCGGCGGCGTCGTTGGCCTCGATGTCGATGGCTATCCGGACCTTCGTGCTGGCACGGGTGGTGAAATGGAGCAGGACCTCTTCCGCGATGTTCGCGAATTGCAGTTTGGCCTGGATGGGGTCGAGTTCGAGGCTGCCATAGAAACGGCGCTTCGCCGCCTTTGCGGTTTTCGCTTGGGCGGTGGCTGAACCGGAGCCGGTGCCATCGTTAACTTTCGTTGCGCCGTCTCCCGCTCCGGCATCCGCAGACTGACTGGTCGCGCCTGCTTTGGCGGCTTCCTGGGCGGTGCGTTCTGCCTCCGCCAGGGCTGCTGCCGCTGACGGTTCAATCAGCATCAGTGAGGCGTCCACGAAGGGTGCGGTGGCCTGGCCGAAAGAGAACCCCTTGTGCTCCTCCCCATAGGCTGAGTAGGCAAGGCCAAAGAAGTCCCGGCTCGGTGCCCCGGCCGCAATGGCAGTGCGATACACGCCTTCGTTCTTCAGCCGCGGCAGATACAGGTAGCAGTTCATCTTGTGCCACACGTCGAGCGCGCTGACTTCGGTCACGCCGTCCTTCCAGAACCACGTCTTGAGCATGTTGGCCAGATGGATCGGAGCCCAATCGGAGATGAGGAGTTCGTTTTCCTTGAGGACCCGCTCAATCTCCTGCGACACGTTCTGCGCGCCGGGGTTCAGCGGGAAAGGTTCCCACCGGATTTCCGAAACACCCTTTCCGGGCTTGGCCTCCTGCATAGGCGACAGCAGCCACTTGTACGTCTCGCGCACCATCCGTTTCAGGGCCTCGTCCATGTCGGCGAGGCTCTTGTTTGCCTGCCGCGCCTGGAACTGGTCCAGATTCAGTTTCATGTCCTTGATATCGGCCACGATGGACTGCCATGCAAGCCATGACCGGACCTGGTCCTTTAGCCGCGACACAGTGTTGTAATCGGCCACCAGGAACAGAATCAGGTTCTGCCCCTGCCGCGGCTGCTCGCCCCGCATCTTGAGGATTTCCTCGGCCGCAGGTTGCCACCGGTGGTTCTCATTCTTGGCATACGCCGCATCCGGCGGAAGCACCACCAGCCTCAGCATCCCGTTGTCGGGCACATCGTAGCAACTGGTGAACACATGCACGCCGCTGAAGACGCCGGTGGAGCATATCCGGACCACCCGGTCGCGAATCGCCGGAACCACATCCTCCTTGTCATTGAAGCGGCGCTTGCGCTCCTCCATCTCCCGGCGCAGGTTGGGCCGCGTGTCGAACCAGTAGCGGTCGTTCGCGCTGTTCAGGTAATGGAGCTGGTCTTCCAGGCGGCGCAGCGCGTCCTTGAAAACACCCGCCTGCTGGCCCGGCTGGACCACCCCCAGCGCAATGTGCCGCACATCCATGCCGCGTGCGGTCTTCGAACCCAGACTGACGCAATCGGGGGCGCTCCCGAAGAAGATGGTGCGCGCCGTCCGGCGGCACGCCTGCACCGCGCCAAACCGCGTATCCTTGTTTTCCAGTTCCGTCGTCTCCGCGCGCTCACCGTCAACGTCGCGCTCCAGCACGGGGTCCCACCCCTGCGGCAGGTAGTAGACCATCTCGCCCCGCACGTCCGCGTCGTACAGCGACAGGCTGCCGGGCATCACCATCAGGTCGTTGTTGCCGTCCTTCCACAGCCGGTGAATGACCTTCGCCATCATCTTCAGCACGCCGCGCGTCCGCTGGAAGTTGCCCAGGGTGGACCAGTCCTCATACAGGCGGTCGAACACCTCCGGGTGGATGGGATAGGCGTTCATCAGCCGGTGGAAATAGCGGCTCTCCTGCGTCTCCTGCGGAAAGTCAGCGCCGTTGGCCGTGTACATGTCCGCAAAAGCGCGGCAAACGGCTTCCGCCGCCGACGGGTCGCCCGTCTTGGAGAACAGCCGACGCCGCACAATCTCGAAAGCCTCCTCCGTAGCCACCGGCTTCCAAAGCGCATGCACGCGCCCGAAGTAATGCTCCAGCGTCTTCAGCGCGTTGATGCCGCGCTGGCTGCCCGCCTCGCGGTCCGATTCCGGCAGCGACGCCAGCAGCACCGCCGTGGGCACCGCCTTCAGCGCCTCGGTCAGCGCCTGGATGAACGACAGGTTCGAGTCGTAGGTGCCGCCCGTGTAGGACTTGCCGTCCTCGAACTGCCGGATGTACGCCACCAACTCGTCAATCAGGATGACGCACGGCGCGTGTGCCGCCAATAGACTGGCCAGTTCGCCCTTGCCCGGCGACGTGCCCGCCGCGTCGTCCGACTGCACCGTCGCGAAGGCCGCGTCGCCGCCCAACTGCCATGCCAGTTCGCCCCACACAGTCCTGACGGTCGTCCCGCCATGCGCCTTCGGTGAATTTGGGGCCAGCTTGTTGCCGTCCAGCACCACCAGCTTCGCCTTCGGCAGGTCCTTCACCTTGGCGGTGTCGAGAATGTCCGAGATGCCCGCCAGATCCCCCGCTGCCGCGTCGCCCTTGGCCATGTGATACACGGCCAGCATCGTGTGCGTCTTGCCGCCGCCGAACGCCGTCTGCAACTGAATCACGGGGTCGCCGCCGCGACCGCTCAGGCGCTTCACGACGCTGTCCAACAGCAGGCGCATACCTTCCGTGATGAATGTGCGCTGGAAGAACAGCGCCGCGTCCTGGTACTCCGGTGTCGCCGTGCCCTCATGGACCCGCGACAGGTCGGCGGCAAACTCTGCCTGCTGGAACGTGCCTTTCAGCACATCCTCGTGCGGCACGGCAATCTCACGCCAAGGTTTCAGCATTGTGATCTCCAATCCCCGATAATTCCTGTCCAGTCCGGGTGCTGCCGCAACAATCCCGCGAGCAAAGCAACGGCCTCGACAGCGCTTTTTCTCTCCGGCATGGGGTCCGCGATGGCAGGCACCCGTTTCACTTGCTCCAGGTAGGCGGCAGGCGTGGCGTGTTGCAACAGGCCCGCCAGCACCAGCCCCTTGTACCAACCGTAGGGCGCGAGCCCTTCTTTAATGTCCGTGGCCTCATAGGTCCAGCAGGGCAACACGGTCCCATTCAGAAGAATGTCCAGTGTGATAGGTTCATACCCATACCCCCGGCCTTCGGCGCTGTCTAGCGCACCTAGTTCGCTGTCATCCAGCTCAAACACCACCCCGAGCACCTCGCTGTCTGCCCCGGCCGGCGCGATGTTGCACTTGCCCGACCCGTCCTTGCTCCGCTTGTGGAAGGCCAGTCGCTTTCCGAGAAGCTGCCCCACGCCCAGCGAACGACAGGACGGGGTGCGCGCCCGGAGCCGCTCCGTGAGCATGTTGGAACCGTATGCAAAATAGGTCAGCTTTCCCATGGGTCACACGTCCAGTTCCGTCTGGCCACCCACATGACCCGCTTCGTGTGAAGCGGTTTCAATACTGGACCAGGAGGTGATTAGTTCGTTGTAGGCGCGGGCGTCTTCTGCCCAGCCCTTGCGTTCGCAAAGGGTGTAGAGGCGGTAGGCCAGTTGACGCACCGGCTCGGCCTTGGCGGGCATGCGGGACAGCAGCGCCCCGGCATCAGACGAACTCTGCTGGTTCAGGGCGCGTATGAGGTGGTGTAGGGCTTCCCACACCGGTGTACGGTGGTCCGTCTGCGGGTCCCAGTCCGTGGGATACTCCGCCCAGCGCAGCAGGCGCACCGCGCCTTGGCCCGATGCAAGCACGCCCGCCGTCTTCACACCTTCCACGCTGGTGCCCTTGGCGCGGGCCAGCACGTCCGCGTCGCCAAACTTGCCCTCAGACCAGCCGCAGTTGTCGAACCAGTGCAGACAGAATTGCGTGTCGTGGTCGAAATCGTCCTCCGCTAGGAAGCGATTGATCATTTGCATTGCGGCATGCACGCTCATCCGGCTGCCATCCGCCTCCAGCACCGCCGAATACTTCGAGAAGATCGCCATGCCCGGCCCTATGATTGCCTGCGACAGATCCACGGGGGCCACGGGCGAATTGATTCCGCCCCGTGTCATCTCATCCAAGGCAATGGGCAAAGCTTCGTTCAACTCTCGAATGAACTCGCGGCGCGAGATGGTCGGTGCATTCTCCGCACGCTTCCGACAAACGAGGATGATGCTCGAAGCGAGAGCGTTGGACCCCATGGCAATTTGTCGCGTCTTCATTTCCGTTCGCATCGGCCACGTACCGCATATACCTAGACCTGCGCTAATGACCGCATCTAGGAAGGTTTCCCAACCAGTATTTGATGTGTCATCAGCTTTGTCTGTTTCCGATTGTTTGAAGGCATAATAAATGGTCACTGGAAACGCCGGATGGGCTTGTTCTGCCAAGTTCCAGATGGCACGTGTCATGCCAATAAGAAAGAAGGCTTCGGCCTCTTGTTTGCTGCCGTGACGATAGGGTGTTGCGATAAGCTCTTCGGCTTTAGGGACGGCCATAGTTGAGAAAAGCGCAGGAAGGCTGCCGCGCAAAGACCGCCGAAGCCAGACATAAAAGAAGTCCGAAAGGTCCGCATACCCTATGTTGTCGTAGTACGGAGGGTCTGTGGACACGACCTTGCCAAAAGACAGCTGTTGGCTTTGCGCGTCTTTTTGTAGCGAGATCCCTGCTATGGGCGGATTGAACCAATTCAATGGATCGTAGGAGTAAAAGACCGCCGCATCAACACTGCCAGTCGCTGCCGCAAGACAATTAGGTTCCGCGAAGTCCCAAAGCATCGGAAGCGCTTGCCTGCCAAAACAATGCTGTGCCTTTTCACCGACACTATTCCACCTCACCAGACTATTGCCAGTCATCACCAACCTATCCACTGCAAATGCCAGATAGACCGCAATTGCTTGGGCGTAAGCCATCGCCCCCGTGCCACCATCTTCAAGGCCGTGCTGGTTGTCAACCAAGCCTGCGGCAACACTATCCTTCCGAATTGTCTCGATAATCTCCTGGACTAGGTCTGAGAACGTCGTCAGTGCTAAGAGTTGACGAGGGGTGAAAAGGTCACCGAAACGAGTTAATCCATAATTCGGCGTCTTGAAATCTCTAGGGTTGCTCGGGAGCAACATCTCGGGGAACCACCCAGGCGTGGCCGAGCGTGCAGTATTTTCTTGCTCTTCAGTCGGTGACAGATATACGCGACCGCGTTTCCCTTCGGCCACAACGGCCATCAGGCGCTGCCCCATTCGCCCGGCTTTGCCTTCGCCTCGTATATACGAGAACGGCATGGCACTGCCCGACATGAGGCAGACACCTCCTTTCCTGTTTACCGTTTCGTCCATACATGGGACGCCTTTTGTCCTAACGACAAAGCGATAAACGTCACCCTCGATTACAGGCTCAACCCAGATTTCCTTGTCTTTCTTGTTGGAAAGCCAGAACGACGCAACGAGTGGAACATCGACATGGGAGAAGGCGGGGTTTGGGCTCTTCACAGTCCGTGCCCAGAGCCATGCGATGATGGTGAGCTCTTGGCCTACAAGCGGCTTGACATCAGGCCGCCCTTCTGCCATCTCAACAGTGACTTTAATCTTGGGATAAAGGTGCCCTATGCGCTTCTCCGCTTCATCCCGCATCCAAGCCCCGTATCGACGCACATCTTCAGCCAAACCTTTTGCGCCAGACCAGTCCTCGTGCATCCGGGTCTGCTTCTCGCCGTGAGGAATCGGTCCAACAGGTGGTTTCCCGACAAATCTAGGCGGGATTTCGATCATGGCCTTGTTGATAAGCACAGCGACCGGGTTGAGGTCAGTGGCATAGGCTTCCAAACCAAGCCTTTGCGCTTCCAGGGGGATGGCACCGCCACCGGCGAAGGGGTCGTGGAAAGCAGGCAGTTTGTCCGGGTTGAACAACTCTGCCGCCTGCGGATGGTCGCGGTTGAGCTGGCACGTCTCCCGCCAGCTTTTCCAGATTTCCTCGCGCGCCTCGGCCAGCACCTCCTCGTTGTTTGTGTTTTCCCACTGGACTAGGCGTTCGATGATGCCAAAGAGCCGCTCACGCTCAATGGCAGCACGCTCTTTGTTCACGCCCCGCTTGAACCCAGCCCCCTGCTCATAGCCGGGATCGTTGACCAGCTGCGCAAACAACACTGCCCGCGCGGCCGCCAAAGGCCGCCGTGCCCACCACAGATGCAGCGTGGACGGGTGCCCATGCCGGATGGACTTCTCTTTCACCGCCGCCTCGTTTATTTTGTCCAGCGGCAGGGCTACTTCAATCAGTTTCTTAGGACTTCTTACGTTCATGCTGTAAACGCCGGTCGAGAAGTGAAGCACCCTTTGTGGCGGTCGGGAGCGCGCACCCTTGGTAATCTCTGTCTGTTTCGTGGCATTGGGCCGCGAATGGACACGGGAGCAAACAAGGAGTG
>CAIJOU010000427.1 GCA_903822375.1 Candidatus Hydrogenedentota bacterium | reverse complement strand
CTGTACGTACTCGCGCAGCAGCGTGCCGGACGCCGGCAGCGATGAACTCATGCGCTCACGGTGCTGGATGACCGCGATCACGTAGTAGTCCGCGTCGTCTTTGAACCCGTTTCCCTCCGAAAAGGTGGTGGTGTCCGGCACGGCAATGGGCACGTACTGTCCCAGGTTGTTCATTGCGGCTTTTCTGCTGGCGGGAATCGAGGGGTCGCCCAGGCCCGGCAGGGTGTCCTGGAACTTCTTGATGCCGCCGCCGGTGATATAGCCCGACCCCGGGTTCGTAACGTTGATTGCGGTAATTGCGCCGAAATCGGTCACTGCAGTGGCGCTCGCGCCGGCGCCGCCTCCCGCGCTGTCGGTGATTTTCACCGAAGGCGCAGAAGTATAGCCGCCTCCAAAATTGTTCAGGACAACACTCTGGACCGTGAGCGTGGCGGTGGCCTTGGCACCATAACCGCCGTTTCTAATCGGTTCGAAGAGGGTGCCGTCACGGATTACGACCTTGGGCGCGGTCGCGTACCCTGACCCCGGTTGGTCCACGGTGATGGCCGTAATGGCGCCGGTGGCCGGGTCGAAATCGGCGTGGGCCCTGGCGGGTACACCGTCAGGATTGTCAGGCATGTCGAAATCGACTGTTGGGAAAGTGTAGCCGGTTCCGCCCCTGGCGATCGCAACCGCGTCGACGCCACCGTAGGCGGTGACTGTGGCATTCGTGGAAGCCCCGCCACCCGAAACGGCGGCTACCGGGCTAACGTATCCGGAACCGCCGGCGTCAACGTTCACTGCGGTCACAACGCCGAAGCTGTTGATCACGGCATCCGCTGTGGCGCCGGACCCGGTGCCTGTGCTGGAAGCGGGGGCGAGAGTCACCGTTGCCGAGGTGTACCCTGACCCCGGATTTGTGACGGTGATGCCTGTGACGGCTCCGTTGGCCCATACCGTCGCCGCCGCCGTTGCGCCCTTACCGTCGCCATTGACCGTGACTGCGACGTCAGACAGCGTGAGCGGGCTGTTGGCCCAGTTTGGGAAGGGTCCGAAGTAGTGGGGAATCTTCGTCTGATCCACTGCCGCGGCCGAAGCTTTTGCCAAAGGGGGCTGGAGAATAAATTTGGCCGCCCCTGTGAGGGCGGCCTTCATGCGGGATTTCGTGAGCACGTGATTGCCCAAGGGTGGTGGTGCCGGGACTGCGGCCGCGAAGGAGGCGGCGGGAAGCGTTGGTTTCTCAACCCCTCCTCCCTGCAGTTGCGCCCCGGACCGGCCTGCACCCCAACCGAGGGCTACGGCGGTCATTACCATGCAGACATTTCCTCTTAGACTGCGCATCGTCATTCTCCTCTGGTCCGTGGTGCCGGATTGACCCGCCTCACATTGTCCGCGATACACCAACCGAACGCACCTGTGGTTCGATCAGGAGAAAGCATGGCGTTTGGCAACGCGCCAACGCCTTGTTGGCAACCGAAACTCTCCCACGTCGTCCGCGCAACGCCCGCATGCCTCAGCCGGATGACATGGAAAAAAGACCGCCCCAAAGCGCGCCATTACGGATTTGCATGAAGCAATGCACAAGGCCGCTGACGCAATTGGTTCGACCTAATTGAAGTATGCCCCAGAAGAAGAGAATTTGTGGTCAGGATTTGCCTGATTCACAGATGCCATAAACCTTACCCGTGAAAAAGAGTTTCCAGGCTCCGGGCAGGTTGGCGGGGCAATGAGAAAACACCGGGAGCGTTACGAAGAGCGGGCATCATGAAAGGGGGTGCTGACCTGAATGCAGGCCATCCGTACCCTGCGACCAGGACGCGTAGGTGGTCGGGAGAGGATTTGCGTCAGGCTTACTGCGGGTCCACGGCCGGCATGGACTGGTAAAGGTTGGGGTATTGCCTTTTTGCGGCACCCTGCAGGGTGTCAAAACAGACATCAGGCTGGGCTTTCAGCCAGTCCAGCGTTTCCGCCAGTTCTGCGAGCGTGAAAGTGCCCGAGGGCTCAAAGTCCTTGATCTCGTAGATGTGAAAGAGCGCCGTGATGACCGGATGGTGGTCCAAGTCTTTTTGCTCCTCCTCGACCCGTTTCCTGAGTGTGGCGACACCGGCGCCGCACCCGATCACCGGGATGCTGTAACTGCTCTGCAGTTCGGGGTCAGACTTGCCGGCCGAAAGGATACAAAGACCGCATCTCTTCAATGCGACGATGGTGTTTTCATCAAAGGTGTTCCAAGGCGGCACAAAGCTCTGCACCTGAATTCCGAGCCGGCTTTCGAGAAGCTCTTTACCGCGCTTGATCCGCTGCATCTGCTGTTCCAGTGTAAGGCCCCGGAACTCACTTGAATGCTTCGGGGTCTCCGTGGTGTTGTCCTCATGGCTGAATCCGTGCTGGGCCACCTCGAAGTTGCCCGCGGAAAGCATCCGCTTGAGAATCCAGGCTTTCTCCTCCGTCAGCGGCTTTGCATCAGGCTGGCCCGGGGGCGGCGCAAAGGGGCCTTCAAAGGGTATGACCGCAAAGGTGATGGGGATGGATCTTTGCTCGAAAAGAAGGAAGAAACGGAGGACCGAATCGGTGGCCATGCCGGAACAATAGTCGTCAAAGCGGATCACAACATCAATCCGTGGACTGGCTTGGGCGTTTGGCGCAAAGCACAGCGCAACAGGCACCATGAACAGCGCAAGGAACAGGACCCTGAACTTCATCGTACTTTCTCCTGCGTGCTCCAATCGGCGAGTGCCATGTTAGCACGAATTGTTTCCGTGGCGTCAGTCCGTGATGACCGCCGAGTACCGGGGCACCTGGGGTGGAAAGGTCCATGACGCTGAAGCCGTTGAAGTCGCTTACATGGGCAAACTGACCGAACAGGGCAACACCGGAGCAGAAAGCTCCGGCATGCCCCAATAACGTAACATTTCTTTTCGCAACTTCACTAGTTGTCCTAGGAGCGTCGGCAAGTTTTGTTGAGAAGAAAGTTGAGAATAATGCAATTAAGTCGGTGTGCTTTGTGACGTTTCGACCCATGAAGTGCGCCTTACTCACATCTTTCCAGGATTTCATTCAAGTTGTCTGCTCCTGTTGGAATACTGACCGTATGTATATTGTAGTTAACATATGTTGTTGTTTATGAACGGTGAGCTTTTGATTGTCAGGTTCGGTTCCCAAAACCTCATTCTGTGAGGTGCGGGCGGAAAGGCAGGTTCTATGGCTACCATGAGGCAGATTGGGTTCTTCTTGGTGATGACGGTGGTTGCCCTGCTGGGGAACGGCACTGCGGGGGCAACGAGTTTTGCCGTGCTGCTGTCGGGCTCTTCGGGGGATGTGTACTTGGACGGATGCGATTCCGTGGACATCGGCGATGTGACGGTTGATGCGGTGACAGACCCCGTGGCCTCCCCCGGCGGATACTTGCGGAAGCGTCCCGGAAAGGTGAAGTATGCCAACGTCTCTTTCAGAATGAACCGGCAGTATGGAGGCACCAAGGAGTTTCAGGATTGGTTTACCAAGGTT
>CAIJOU010000426.1 GCA_903822375.1 Candidatus Hydrogenedentota bacterium | reverse complement strand
GAAGGCGTGCTGCTGTGGCGGTTGATGCCCGCCACCTCGCGGAAACGGTCAAACTGCAGTTCCATCATGCCGGTGACCGCGGGGTTGTTGCCCCGGAAGTGGTGGGGCTTTCCCCCACCCAGCAATTCGACCGGCGGTGCGTTGAGTGCCAGCGCCCGGGGCGCTTTGGCAACCGGCGCGGCCTGGCGCGGCTGGTGACAGCCCACGCAGGTGCGCCGTTCTCCGGGGCGCACGTATTGCCAAGACATCTCGTTCAGTTCGGACCGTCCCTCGGCGTCCACGGCCTGGAAAGCGATGGGTGTGTCGGCGGGGACTTCGACAAAGAACGAACCATCCGGCGCGAGCGGCACGGTGCCCAACTCGACCGTTTCGTTGCCCGCGTGAACAATGTAGGAATGGGAGGAACGGTTAGTGAGTCCCGTGCCTGCCAGCACCCGGATCGCGCGGACGTGTCCCCATCCGGCGGTGGTGTTCTTTGTGTATCGGGCATTCTGGCAGAAGAGAAAGCCGGTGGCTTTCTGCCCGCCGTCCGGCTGCGCCGCAACCATTGCCGGACGCAGGGGCGGCCGGGGCCGCGCGCCAAGATAGACCGGTGAATGCAGCGACGATCCTGCGGCGTCGTACAACGTGGTCAAAGCGGGCGGCCGGCTGTCCGGGTCAAGAATGCTGATTTCCCCATAGCTGATGTCGCGGACCGTCTTCCTGTTCCCAGCCTCCAGCACCTCCACGGTACTGGGGCGCCCAACCGTGCAAAGCAGTCTGCCGTCGGGCAACGCGGCAACATCGCCCGCTTCGAGGGCAAAATTCCGAAGGTCCTCCTGGGAGTGTCCCATACGGCCCACGGTGATGCCGGCACTCGACACATAGGCCACCTGTCCGTCCGGCATAGGCGCGGGGCTGCCGCAATTGAAGGCGCGCAGACGCCCGACATATTCAGGACCCATGTCCAGCCCAAACTCGGTCTGGCCCCGGGTGCCGTCGGGGAAGATGGCGTGCAGCAGGGTTTCGACCTTGCCGCGGTCAAAGAAGTTGTCGGAGCGGACAAACAGAATGCGTCCGTCGGCCAGCACCTCCGGTTCGTTGTCGAAGATGATGGTGTTCGTGATCGAATGAATGTCTGACCCGTCGGCGTTCATGACGTACAGGGCGCGGGAGGGCGGATTGTGATACTCCTCGAAGGTGCCCATGCGCGTCGAGGTGAACACGATGCGCCCATCGGGCAGTTCCGCCGGGTCGATGTCGAAGAAGGGGCCGTCGGTCAACTGCTGCGGCGTGCCGCCTTCGGCCGCAATCCGGTAGAGGTGAAAGAAGGCATCTCCCTCGCGGGCCATGGAGAAGTGGATCCACTTCCCGTCGAAGGACGTGCTGGGCGAGCCCAATGCACCCTTGCCCGCGTCGTGGAGCGCCTGCGGCTGCACACCCGGTCGCGCGGGTTTGAGCAGCATCAGGCTGTGCCCGACTTTCATGGGCGCGGGAAGATCGTGTTCGGGGAAGGTGCGGGCCTTGCGCGGATTGAAAATGGTCACGCTGAGACTGTCATCGGGGGAGGTGCCTGTGTTTGCATTCGGCCGGTAAAGGCTGCAGTCCCCTCCCACAAATACCACGGCATCAGGCCAGGAAAAGTCCCCGGACGGCACCTTCCTGACCACGCTCTTTGTGGCGACTGCGGAGGCAATGCTCGCGGCGGCCGCGTGAACCTTGCCCACCTCGCCGCCGCCGGGCTGGGCGGTGGCGGGGACGACCACTTTGCCCCAGGGCCCTGCGCCATACTCGCCCACGACTTCGGCTTTGGCCCATTTCTGGTCGTCAAAATCGGGCTGTTCCCAGTTTCCAATCCCGGTGTCGGTGGTTTTCCATCCCGCATCGGAGACCAATACGATCTGCGTGTCGTTTTGCAGCTTCGCCTCGAATTTCACCAGCAGTCCCGACGCGCCCGGAAGCGTGTTGATGGCCTCCACCGCCAGAACGACCCGCCCCGGGGACAACAGGGCCGACAAGTCAAAGCGTTTCGGCCTGTTCCAGCCCCCCATGTCCGTTTCGCTTTCGCCCACGGGCCGCCCGTTGATGTAGAGGATGAACAGATTGTCGCAGGTGATCGCGATTTCGGCGGAGCGCAGGGCGGGGCTTTCGGGCAGGGACAACTCCGTTCGGAAATAGCGGGTGCCTGCGTCAAAGGCATTCTGCGCCTCGCCCGCAACCGGTGGATGCCAAATCCATTTTGCGCCGTCGAAGCCGCTCTCCGGCTCCTGGGCAAACGAAAGGAGGCTTGCCAACAGCAGGATTCCTGAAAACGCACAAAATCTCAGTCTACGCATCACTGCACCACCCGCCGCTTTCTCTTGGTACTGTTGGCATCCCATTTACTCCGTGGCCATGGCCGCCCCGCTACTTCACCTGCACCTTTAGGATGGTCAGCGAATGCGGCGGCAAATGGGCGACGCCCGCCCGAAAAAGGAGCGTCGTTTTGACCGGCGCAACCCGGTTTGGGTTTTCAATGTCATTGTAGGTGTCCGGCGAATCGCCGGCCAGGACCAACGCCGCATACTCGCCTTCAAGCGGCACATCTTTCATTTTGATCGTGCAGGAAGTCGCTTTCTTGGGGTGACGGTTCACTAGTGCGACCGCCCAGTTCCTGCCCGACTCGTCCACCGTGGCCACGGCATCGACCACGGGAATGGATTTGCCGTCGTGCTTCAGTTTGTCCGCCTTGATGTCCAGTCTGCCGACCCGCTCTTCCAATTCGTTGGCGTACATTGCCATGGCGTGAAAATGCGTGCGCCGGACGATACCCCTGGGATGCACGAAGAGCGGCCCGCGCGTGTTTACGATCGGGGCGATGTTCGCCATGCCGACATCCTCGGCGTGACGGAGGCAGGCGTTGAAGAACGAGGCGGAAAACAGCGCGTCCGCCATGGTGTACTGGGAGGGGATGTCGCTCTTCTCACGCGCTGCAATCAGACTGATGACCTCGGGGTTGGTGTAGTCCTGCACCTCTTTGCGCGGGAAACCCGGATGATGCCAGCCGCGCAGGTTCCATTCGTCGAAGGCAATCTTGATGCGGCCCCGATACCCCGACTCGTCAAGCACGCCGACGTAGTCGGCAATCAGTTTCTCGGGCGCTTCCGACTGCATGATGCAGGTCAGATAATCGGGCATATCATTCTTCTGCCACAGGGGCAGCCAGTATCCGTGAATCGAGATGTAGTCCAGGTACTGCCCGGCCGTTTTAAGCAGCGGAAGACTCCATTCCCTGCTGGGCAATGCAGCCGCGGACAGTTGAATGCCGGGGTCGGCGGCCTTCATCGCTTTTGCCGCCTCCAGCACCAAAGGCGCCCACTTCTCGACGGGCTTGTAGCCGATCTCGTGCTTGCCCCAGTTCTCGTTGCCGATGCTCCAGAGGCTTACTTTCCGCGGCTCCTCATACCCGCTGTACCGGCGCATCTGGGCATACTTGCCCTCACTGCCGTTGCAGTATTCGACCCAGTTTCGCATTTCCTCCACGGTGCCGTTACCCGCGTTGTTGCAGATATAGGGCTGCCAGCCCGCCAACCGGCAGAGTTCGACGAATTCATCCGTGCCGAAGCTGTTCGGCTCGATCACGCCCCAGGCCATGTCATCGGTCGGCTTGCGGATCTTTCCGACACCGCTTTCCCAGTGATAGCCGCTGACATAGCATCCCCCGGGCCAGCGCACCACCGGCACCTTGAGTTCCTTCAGCGCCGCGATGACATCTTTGCGAAAACCCTTTTCGTCTGCAAGCGGTGAGCCGGGATCAAACACTCCACCGTACACCTGGTGGTCAAAATGTTCCAGAAATCCGCCAAACAGCATCGGGCTGTATGCGATGGTCGGAGCGTCCGTATCGATGCGCAGCGTTGCCTGGGGCATGTCCGGCGGGCTCAGTTCATCGCCAAATGACAACTTTTGGATGCCGACGCATGCCAGCAACATAAAGAAGCCGAACAAGACGGTCCGAATTGAAGTATTCACTTTCGTAATCAGTCCTTTCAGTCGGTCTGTTGGTAAAGGACAAAGGGCCGTCAGGGTGAGTGGCACACGCCGGAAGCATCCGCAACTTGCCGACAATGATAGACTACATTATCTTGGACCTGTCATGGAAGGTGCAGTTTGTCGCACCATGTGCGCAGCCAATGGCGTATCGGACGCCAAGGAGGTGATGCCGCTTCGCGGCACCGTACACGCCCTACCTGCTATTCATGTCCGCTCTCGATTCCCTGTTCGGTTCCGTCCGGCATTATCAATTTCAACTCGCAGATGCGGACAATGCCGTCAACGTCGGCGCGCTCCGATTGCGGCAAATCGGCGGCCGGCACAAGAACGCGGAGCGCATCGGTTGTCAGTATTCCGGAAAAACTGACCGTAACGTCATTGGAGACGGCATCCCTGCTCTCCCCCGCCGTTTTCCACGCCCCGTTTTCGCGTATTTGGATTTCCAGGTTCTTCTGAATCGGGATAACGTCGCGGTGGTCGCCGAAAATCTTCACGCCTTTGATGGTGACTGGTTTCTTGAGAAACTCGACTGCCCACCAGACCTCCTCCGGCCGGGCTTTGGTGCCGCCGCCGTAGGGCCGGGAAATCCACGCCCGGAAAGGATTGGCATCGCCGTCGAGCGCCATGAGGGGATCGAATTCGGGTGCGAATACAGACTGCGCGGTGACCCTGCACCCGTCGGGAAACGCTTCTTTTGTCCGGACGGACGTCTCCTTCGAGAACCCGCCTTTTTGTCCTGCCGTATCGACCGCGCAAATCTTGTAGTAATAGGTTGTGTTTGCGACTACGGCGCGGTCTTCAAAGGCGGCATGGTCATAGTCTTTGACTTTGTACTGGATGCGCGACTCGCCGTAGCCGCCGCTTCGCGGCGGAGCATCGTCGCTCTTCACAACCCCAGCCAGCGTGGCCGCATCGGGAACGAAGCCCGGTTGGGTGCTCCTGTATATCTCGTAATGGTCCACATCCGGCTCGCAGGCGGTACGAAAGAGCACGTTCACGAAATTGAGGCAATTGTTCAGCGGCGAGACGAGAACCGGACGAACGCCCTCCACCGCCACCGGCGGCAAATTGAACTTTTCAGAAGTTTTTGTGGTTGCCGAAACGACGATACCCGGCAGCCCTGGGTTGTTGGTGCGATCGACAGGCACGACCCTGTAATGGTACGTGGTCTCGGGTTTGAGACAACTGCGCAGCCAGCCCCCCATGTTCAGCCGCGGAAGATCGATGAAGCCTTCTGTGGAGGTCTGCCCGATGAAATTGAGCAGCGTCGGCGGGCAGTCGGGAGTGGTGTCCCGGTAAACGTTGAAATGGCTGACTTTTCCGCCCGTGCATTTCCAGGCCAGATTCACCTGCATGTCGGCGGCAGGCTCCGCGCTGAGGCCGGACACGGTAACCGGTGCGGCGGCAGAACATGTTATCCGGACGGTCCTGACGCCGAACTTGGGAAGCATTACCTTGAAGGTGTTGCCTGAAACGGAGTACTGCTCGGATTGGTTATTCTCGACCAAGGACACGGGCGCGGCAGATTCAATCGGCGGTAGCAGAGGCAAAGATATCGTGGCGGTCGTTTCTTGTCCCACCGTTTCATTCAGCCGGAGGATGAAACCGCGCCCGTTGGCCTCCGCCGCTTTGATGACGCTGCACATCACATTGTCCGCGTCCACGGTCATAAAACTGCCGCTGGCAGGCATTGGGCCCGCATTCTTGCCGTCGGCCCGCCACGCCAGCATCGGCTGCTGCACACTGCGCCCGAACCGGGCCGCGCCGCCCGCTTTCCAGTCGCCGGAATGACTGCGCAACGACCATGAGAAACTGACGGGGCCGCGCTGGTCGGCGGCGATGTTCACATCAAACATGTTGTTCAGCAGGTACAGGTAGAGCCGGCTGTGCGCGGGATAGCTCTGGTCGCGCTTGAAATGGTCCTCGTGACCGGACGCCATGGGCGAGGAGGTCGGTTCACCGTAACATACGAGGCTGCCCTCAATCGGGCTGACCGTGACCCCGTATTTGTCGTTGGACAGATCGGTGAAACTGCGGATGGCGTAGTGGTCGGTGGCGCTTCCTTCAAACTGTTGCCTGTAGGGCTCAATCACCGCCCCCGGCAGTTCGTGCCGGATGGTAAAATTCTCGATGGCCAACGGCAAGGCAACAAATACAGCTTCATGTTGGCGGGGGAACGAACCCCCGAACGGCAGCTTGTCCAGCCAGATGCCAAAATCCACACGCGGCGAATCGTGATACAGCGTGACGGTCTGTTTGAGCTGTCTCACCCCGCCGGCCGCGCCGGTCACCGTCAGCACGTCGGCGACGGGACCATGGCTGACCGTTATTGTGTCGGCCTTCTCCATGCGGCGCCACACCGAGTCATACTCCACGCCCGTTGTTTGGGTCCGGAACTCATAAAGGTACTCGTTAAATCCATGGGGTGCGCCGGACTCGACCAACTCGACGCCGTGCGCCTTGTCGAAAAGGCTGGTAATCACTCCGGTAACCGCGTTGAATTGCAGCCGGTAGAAGCGGTTTTCAAGGGCACCCTCCTCTGCGGTTGCCGTCACGGGCGCATCCTCGACGAGTGCATAGGTCTTGTAGCCGGTGGCCGGCACCTTTGCCGCCAGGAACACCTTCGAACCGTCCGGCAACTGTTGCACGGGCAATTTTGCACCGGTGGTCACATCCATGGGGACGAAACCTGCCGGTATGTCCGCATGCACGGCGTCCGTGCGTTCGTAGGGCAATGGATTGAACACAAGCAGATTCTTCTCGGCGGTGCGCGCAACGGCGCCGGCCAGGCGTTGCGAGGCGCTCTCGTAAACCTGCTGCTGGTAGCCGGCCGCCTCGGCGGCCATCTCCCGGTTTTCCTCCAGTTCCGTTTCATACCAGACCATGTTGCCCGTGGGATTGTCCTTGGCGTTGGTGTGCTCGAAGTATTGGAGCAGCCGGTGATACGCCTGAAACAGATTGATCCACTGGTCGCCGCCGCCCGCGAGGACCTGCGTCATGCTCGCCAACGTTTCCGTGGCGGGCAACAGCTCGCTGAGACGGCGCGCCTGGCCGGTGGCACGGGCGGCCGCATAGTCCTGGTCCGACCACTGGTTGTTGGAATCGGCGGCAAACGTTTTTGTCCTGGCGGGATCGGCCTGTGCTGCGAGCGCCTCAAAGAACATGTCCATTGTGGCGCTCACCATCCGGGGCCAGGCCCACTTTGCGTTCCAATCGTGGATCTGGTTCGCGAAGTTCCGCGTCGCAAGCTGAAAGTCTGTGCCCTCCTGAAGCAGCAGGATGTTGTAGGGGCACTTGGCGCCGAGCTGGTCTATGGTTTTCAACATGTAGGCTTCAGTGCCGTCGCCGGGTCCGTCGCCGGCATAACCGCCGTAGGCGGTCGACCGCATGAGCAGGCGCCCGCGGGAATCGGGGGCTTCAAAGAAGAATGCCGGCTCCGATTCGGCGGGGCGCAGGCAATGACCGCAGCCGTTGTAGCCATGAAAGAAGTACGACAGGCCCGCTTCCGCGCCATACGTGGCCAGCGGCCACGTTATGCCGATCACGTCGTCGTTTTGCATGGTCTTGTTCGGCGGCACACCCAGCAGGTCCACAACGTGGCGGCCGCTCATGTAGAACAGGCGGGCCATGAGTTCGTGGCTCAGCTCTTCGGTGTTCGCCGTGTTGTGAAGCCCTCCCAATTCCATCCTGCCCTCTTTCAGGCGCTGGGCAAGCTCGCGCGCGGCTTCTTTGCCCTGGAAACTGATGAAACTGGTAATGGGCTCGCTCGTCTCAATGTTGAACCGGTACTGGTCGGCGGCGGGCCAGTCATCTGTCTCGCGGCAGAAACGCAGCGGCAGGAGAATGTTCTCATGGCGGATGGACGTCCGCAACCGGTGCGGGTAGTCGCCAAAGCCCAGGTCCTGATGGCTGTACGACACGCAGTAAATGGTCCACTTCTTTTGCGGCTGCCAGTCCACCCGGTGAACCGCTGATGATTGGCCGTCCTCGGAAATGATGGTAATCCTCACCGGCGCTGGCGCGGCGATATCGTCTATTTGGATGTTGTGCGTGGACTTGCCCGAAGGCACTTCACCGAGGTGCTTGGCGCGGGCAGGCCTGTCGCCGACGACAATCTGTGCGGTGCCCGCAAACGCCCCGCCCGGGTTGTCCAGAAATAGCCGGGCCTGCTGGCGCAGCGGTTGGTCTTCCGCCGGTTTCGCGAACAGCGGTGTTGCCTCGACCCTTTCAATCGTGACCGGGACCGCTTCTGCCGAAAAGCCCAGCATCAGAAAGCAGGCAAGTATGCAAATGCTTCCAAAAAATCCGGGGAAACGGGCGCATGGCAGCTTCGTCAGATGTACAGGGTTCATGACCAAACCTTTCGTATACCCCAACTGGATGTTCCTGGACCGGGGGATCCCACAATACTACCTGACCGCGCACCACTCAAGATTGGTTTCCGTATGGGACTTGCCGTGATATGCAACGGTCTTTCCGACACTGGAGAGCACGAAACCGTCCGCGTCTCGTTTGTAATTGAAGTCGCGCCCCGAAAACGGGTCGATGGAGAAGGGTTGGGCCAGTTCGGAAAGCGATTCCGGGTAGGCGCCGTTCTTCTGCTTGAACTGTTTCAGCTTGATTGCCGTTTCACACATTCCAGCGACGGTTAAGCCGCGGCGAATCGAATGCACGGAACTGAGCCATGCCGGAACCATGTTCTTTGTCATGATGTAGAATCTTGATGCGTCTTTAGACCACTTACTGACCCCGTTGAGAACGGTTTCCTGCCGGGAGACGTCAGGCACCTTGAGGGTGTCCGACAGTTCAAGGAAGAGCTGGTTCATTTTGAGCAGGTCGAAAGAGTACAGGGGCCGCAAGACGCGCCATGCCTGAAGTCCCATGCGCACGGAGGCCTCGTTGCTGTAGACCCGCTCATTTTCCAATGCCCGCACACAAATGCCGCGGTCCGTGCACTTCTGCAATTCTGCCGTAAAGACGGTGGGAAGGGCGGCGGGCACCTCCCCTTCATGCACTACCTGCTGAACCGCGTCCAAGACAGTCGAAATGCATCCAATCCGGTTAAGTTCCCCGATTAATGTGGGGTGGCCTTTGTGATTGTCTGCAATGTTGAGGCCCAGGGCAAACCAGTCGAAAGCGGCATCCCCATTCTCCTGCCGGTATTCCCAGAGCCCTTTCGCGGCCGCATAGCGGGTCAATTCACGCATGCACGACAGACTGGACATTTTGACCGCCACCGTTTCGCTTTCGCCGTTGATGCTGTCGAGCACGGCAAGCGCGTCGGGTATGATGCATTTGCCGCAGTCCCTGGACATGTGCAGCAGGTCCAATGCTGACTGAACCTTCTGAAGATAGGCGCCGAGTTCGGCGAGTTCTTCTGCGGAAAGTGGCTGTTCCTCCCTTAGGGGCACACAGGGATTGATGCGCACATAGCGGCCGACCAAAGGCCCGTATTGGATCCATGACGCGTCTACGGGTTCCTTCCTAATCATGTCCATTGCCTGTTCGTACACGGTGTAGGCGTTGTCAATGGCCGTGTATGCAGGCAGCTTGAGGTCGGCATAGGTGAGCGGCCTGCCCGCGCTCCGGATCTGCTCCATCTGGGTCGCGAGTTTGCGCAGCAGCACCTGATCAATGATGATGTGCGCCGCCGCCAGAAGCAGCACCCCGGCAAGAACGAACCGCCAGAACCGGAACGGCCAGAGAAGTATGCGCAGACCTTCTTTCAGTAGTTGCATGTGGCGTCTCCTTTGAGGATATCGCCTGGGGCCGAAGCCACGAAGCTGTTGTTCGTGGCGGGCGCGCGTGGTGACAGCGGCAGTAACGGACCCGGCGTGAACAGCCATGCCATGATTCCGGATTCGGCGACGCTGCACCCGTCCCGGTCATACAGGTCGGCAAGCGCCGTCTGGTTACGTATTTCGCCCATTCGCTTCTCATCCGCTGGTTACTGTTTCAGCAACAAGTACGCATAAGGGGGCCGTATTTGTCTATTGCACTATCCGGCCAAATGCGGGATAGGAAACGAAACGAGCCCCCCTGAAAAGAATGACGTTCATGGCACAACAAGAGCTATGACTTGAGATATCCCCTGGCCTTCGGCCACGGCGACCTCAGATGCGTCCATTTTCTCGATGAACACGTTGCGGCCGAGCACGTCGCCCTGGAGGATGTTGCCCGCAATGGTGACGCCCTTGCAGCCGACCAACCGGATCATGTACTTATTCTTGTGGTAGCGCTCGTAGTCTTTGCTTCGGATGATGGTATTGTTGGAGAAGGTCAGGCCCTCGGTGGAAAGTGCAAACAGAACCGGATAGTCGAAGGGATGGAAGGTGTTTTCCTCGACGCGGATGTTGCGGTGGAAGGGCCGCGGTGCCTTGTCCGGTTTCGGGATCTCTGGATAGATGCTGACGATGGCCTCGCAGAACTGGTACAGGTTGGCGAGGCAGGGGGAATTAAACGTGTTCTTGCGGATGAGCACATCACGCACCGCACCCGATTCGTACCAGTAGTTCGCGTCGCCGGCCACAAGAATTGCCGAGCCGCTGGACTCGAACACGTTCTCCTCTATGACCACCTTTCCCGGCGTGGAAATGAGCACGCCGCGGGCGCGGCAACTGTCGAAATGATTGCCGCGCAACAGCACATCGGGTGCCCATGTCAGGTTCTCCAGCGCGTCGCCCGGTTTCATCTCTGCGGGAACAGGCTCAGTAAAGGTGACCTCAAAGTCCGTGAGGTTTGACGGAGTGAATGCCGCGAGCGTCCCGGTGCCAACCGTGGACATGCCTTCGTGCTCGATGAACCCGATGGATTCGCCCGGTCTCCCCCACTCCAACCCGACCGACTGCGCGTGCATGAAGCGGCACAGCAGGCGGTTGTCGGCCCGTTTCTCGATGATGCGCACGCTGGTGCCGTGCACGTTGATGGGGTCGTCCATCAGCCCGGCAAAGCGGCAGTTCTCCACAGTGACCTGGCCGCGGCAGTTGGAGAAATGGGCGCCGTCGTCATGCCCGCTCAGGTAGCGGCCCTTGGCCGCGTTGGGGATAACGTTGGTGTTGTCCAGATCGATGTTCTCCGTGAACTGGCCCAAAACACCGAGGCCGCCGGTGTTGTACAGGTTCACGTTGCGCACCTGCACATCCTTGCTGTGAAAGAGAAAGATTCCGGAATGGATCCGCTCATTGTGGCGCAGCACCAGGAAGTTGCCCTTCCTGGGCATGTTCTTGGCGCGCTTGTGGATGCGGACGAGGTCGTCACCCAGCTTCTCCGCCCGGTATCCGCCGTTCATCCACCCGCCGCCCAGTGTCTCATCGCCCGTTCCGGGTGGGATGATGTGGCTGTCGCGGTCAAATTCCATCACACCCATCCACGGGCTTTTCCAATCCTCGCCGGTGAAGACCAACCTCTCCTTTTCGACCGCAAACGGCGATTCGACGGGGTTGATGCGGAGGTCAATGTGGTCCGCTTGGGAGTCCACCACCTCGCCCTGGGCGGTGAGCGGAATATCCCAATCCACGTTCACATTCTGGAGGTGCACCTTCTCGCTGTGGTCCACGGTGAACGGCTGCATCTGGCCGTGAAAGACGAAGTCGCTCCCCGACCCATCCAAGGTGATGCCCTTGAGGTTCTCCAGCAGTACGGGGCAGTGTTTGGGATTTGTGTCGGTGGTGTTGGACTCGTGATAGGTCTTCTGGGGGCAGTCCTGCGCTAAGAAATCGTATCGGCCCTTGGGAAAGACCAAGACCATGTCCGACTTCCCCGCGCAGGCTGCCAATGCCCGCTTCACGGCAGGCACGGCATTCTCATGGGTGTTGGGTTGCAATCCAAAATCGCTGATGGACAGTGTTCCCGCCGCGACGGCGGGCATGACAGAGAACACCGGGAAGAGTGCGCACACGCACGCAATGGCAGAGAAACATAAAGGGCGCTGGGGCTTCTTCATAGTCTTCTTTCTTGCGCTTTGTCGCAGATCATCACCTGTCACCTTCATCCCGCATATTCCCCGCTTCAATATAGCAGGCGACCGCGCTCTGCTCAAGGCGGAACCTTTGAGCTCTTGTGACTCTTTAGCCAATCGGCGCGGACTGCTTGGTTTTTCTCCTGCTCTTAATCTTGCTCGAAGTTACAGAGAACCACCCATGGTCCACAAACTGGAACAAGAACAAG
>CAIJOU010000425.1 GCA_903822375.1 Candidatus Hydrogenedentota bacterium | reverse complement strand
CTGCGGCTGCTCGGGCGGCAAGAGTCACCCCTTCTCCAAAGAGAACCGGGGCGATTTGGCCCTCATCGGCGCGGCGGTCATGTTCCTACCCGTGGCCTCACGCAAAGGCCGTGGGACAAAGCGGTCCAATTCGTAGACGGCCCAAAGGGAAATGCTCCAAACGCGCTATTTCGGATCACCGGCCGCGAGTTCGGCGCAATCCATCAACGTCGCGCGCAGCGATTCCACCGTGGCATCGTTGTTGGTTGCGTCGAGCACGTAACGCGCCAGGCCCAGGCGCATCTCCTCGGAACTTTGGTTCATGAGAGCCGGAATTGTTTCCCCGGCGAGTTTTCCCACCTTTTCCCGCAGGGTTGCGTTTTGCGTTTTCGCGGCGCGTTCTTTAAGGGCCATGAGGATGCGGGCATCCTCGATGCTTTCGCGAACGGCCTTCCAGCGGCGGCTGGCCACAGGCTTGCCCGTTCCGGGATAGACGATGGGATACTCCATTTCGGTCTTGTTCCAGGGATTGTCGCCGATGTTGTAGGACCAGAAACCGATGCCGGTCGCGCCGTAGTTGAGGGCAAACAGGGCGGAATTGCGGAATTCACCCGCGACGTTAATGTTCTTGAGATTGGCGCCCGCGGGACGTGCGAAGCCATAGCCGCAGTTGTATGACCACAACGCCTTGCCCGAACCGCGCATGATGTTCATCACCTCGGACTGCTCTGGCAGTTGATAGATGCTGGGGGTCCAGATATCCGTGACGGGCTGCATGTTCTGGGCCATGGGCAATTCGCAGCCGCCGTCCACATAAATGCTGATGCCGGCGTTTGCGGCGCGCACGGCCTTGCCGAAGGCAACGTAGCCGTTCACGGCATTCCAGCCGTTGCCGCCCGGTTCGTCGAAGGGGTACAGGGCGAAATGGGCTGTATCAAGGCCCTTCTCGGCCATGTGCGGTATGAGCCCGTCAAAGTAGAGTTTCAAGTCCGCCACATACCCCTCGGTCCCCACCGCATCGGAGAAGGCGGGAACACCGGCCAGCAGCATCATCACGTCGTGGCCCTGGACCTTTTCCAACACGGTGTCGAGTTTGGAGAAATCGATCCCCGCAGGTTTCCCGGCCGCGTCACGCCGCAGTTCCGGCAGGGGTGTGATGAACACGTTGTTGCCATGGGCCAGCAGGTCTTCCCAGTCGCCGTCCTTGGCGTTGGCCCACGCGCAAAGGCGAAATGCGCCGGACGGCGCCATTTCGAAAGGCACCACGGTATACGCGACCTCGACTTTCGTCCCGGGGCCCGCACCGTCCAGCGCCTGCATCGTCAGGTTGAGCGCGTGGTTCCCCGGCGTCGCGTGCGACGCGTCCACGTCCAGCCACAATTCGTGGCTCTGCAGGGGGGCAATGGTAATCGTCTGGTCATCGCCCAGGGGCGGCAGGGGGTCCCACGAGGTTTCGCCGAGCGAGGTCGGCACCGGCACGGAGTGCAGCAGGTCCACATGCAGTTGCAGGTCTGTCTCCGGTTCCTGCCGGACCTTTACCGCCAAGTCCTTGTCCGTAATGTTGAAGAGCAACACCGGCACCGCATCGTGCTCGCCGGGCACCACGCGCCGGTTCAGCTTCAAGCCGGACGCCGCATTCGAAGGCAACTGGCTGGGCACGGCACGGCTTTCCCAGGACGTGCCCTCAAAGGCGAGCAAGCTGGTCCCCTCAGGCAGCGCCGCCGGGCCGGTGAAAAGCCCGGCTATCCGGCCCGCCCGCCGGGCTTCCGCAACCAGGCCGGCAATCTTGCCCGGCAATGCGGTGCGCGCGGAGGAATCCTCTTCCTTCAAACCGGCGCGCTGTGTTTCCACGCCGGCGATGCTTGACCGCAGGCTTTCCAGCGCTTTGCGCAGGGCGGCGGCCGTGCCTGGAAGACCCTGTTCCGTGGCTTTGACGGCGGTTTCAAGCGCCCCAGCCGACGTCCCGGCCAGTTTCATCTCGTTCTCAAACTGTCGCAGTGGAATGTCGCGCGCACCCGAGCAAAGCTCCATCCCGTCCGCCGTCGCCAATGACCAGGAGAAGCGGTACGGGCCGGACAGCGACAAATCCACGGGCAGGCGCAGCACGCCCCTGGTTCCCACCACGCGGGATATGGAGGAACGCCTTGCCCCGTCGGGGGCGACGCAGGTTGCCTCGGCCCGCATCG
>CAIJOU010000424.1 GCA_903822375.1 Candidatus Hydrogenedentota bacterium | reverse complement strand
CGCACCTGCTCCGGGTGTTCAGCGAAAAGAAGCCGACCGCCGTGCAGCGAAGCGGCATGGCCCTCGCGGAAGGCACCGACTGGGAATACAACGCCGCGCAGAAGCGCCTGATTGTCCGCAGCAAGACGGTCGGCACGGGCAAGTATACCGTGACGTTATAGAAGCCAGTGCCGGCGACACTTGGGTGATGGGAAGAGAACCCCACCCCTGCCCCTCCCCTTGCCAAGGGGAGGGTAAGGGTGGGGTTTGCTCGTTACGGGCGTACAAGGATGCCTTCATGAACAGGCTTTGTCTGTGTTTCCTGCTGTTGGGCGCCTGCGGGGCCGGCTTCTGCGAACCGGCCGCCTCATCCGCCCCTGCGCATGCCTTGGGATACCTACTGGTCACGCCGGGCGGCCCCACGGACGGCGGCGACTTCGGTCCCGCCACGCCGGGCACGCACACTTCGGGCATACAGGAGGCGCTGAACGCCGCAAAGGAACAGCGCCGCGACGTGTACATCGCGGGCGGCACCATGCCCAAGCCCTTTGCCAATGGCGCGGTCTATTTCATTCAGGAGACCCTGCACGTTCCGTGGTTCCAGGACTTCCGGCTCGACGGCGGCGAGTATGTCATCCAGTACACGCCCCCCACGGGGGATGCGGTGGTGTTCGACAGCCTCATGAGCTGCCACATCAAACTGGGGCTGATCGTGGCGCAAACCGACGGCGCCGTGATTCACTTCAAACCGGAAACCAAGGGGCCGGACAATTTCAGCGTGATCACCGCGTCCGTGTTTGAATTCAACGCCGCCGTGGGCGGGGGCAAGGTGTTTCCGGAGGTGGGCAACCGGGGGCGCGGGATCGGGCTTTGGCTGGATGGAACAGGCGGACCGATTCTGAACAACCGCATTTCGCTGGTGGAGCCCATCGCCTGCGACAAGGCGGTCTATGCGACGGGGCAGTGCCTCAACAATCACATGCAGTTCATATTCACCCACCTGAGCAACACGGCGCTTGACCTTGGGTCGGAACCGGGTTCAACCTTCCAGCGCAACCGCGTCTCCGCCAGCATGGACAGCCAGGGCATTGCGGGCGCCGTGGGCGCCTTCATCGGCGGCGAGAACAACCTGTTTGACCTCGACTTTTCGCCCGGCGACAAGGGTGTTAACATCCGTTTCGCCGCGAACGCAAAGGCCAACCGGGTAACGGCGCTTAACCTGCCGGGCAAGATTGAAAACCTTGCGGAAACACCCACCAATCTGGTTCTGGCGAACAGCGGACCGGGATTTGGCGTGGAGACGCCGCCCGTCCCACCCTCTGGCGAGACCCTGCTAAACCGCCAACCCTTTGTGGTCGAGGCAATGTTTACCGAGCCCGGCGAGATGAAGGCCTGGACGCTGACGGCTGCGGGGACCGGCGAACAGAAGTTTTCCGGGCCGGTGCATGCCGGCCAGTCGATCCGCCTGGAGCCTGGCGACAGCCTGCGTCTGGAATATGCCAAGGCACCGGCATGGCGGTGGCGGGCTTTGCGGTAATCGAGACCGGGCATACCATAACCTGAACGGTGCGCTCCCTTCCGCGGGGGGACTGGCATCCTGTTCCCGTCCAAAGCTTGTTATTTGCCAACATCCGCCTGACCGGGAACGGGTGCCTGTACCCGAGACACCCGGAATTTCAAGCACCCTACGGGGTTGACGACCACGGGCCCGGGGCGTAGTTGTCCTCGGTGCCGGGGGAGTAGTGGTAGTTGCCGCCGGGCGCGTTGAAGAACTGGATAATCCGCAGCAGTTCGTTCAGTGAAATCACCCAGTTTTGCGAACTGTAGTCATTGTCATGGGGCGTGCAACCCTGATTCCCCGGACCGGGCGCATAGCCGTCCTCGGTGGATGCATCGCAGTGGAAGGAACCGATGTTGTAGAACTGCACCACCCGAAGCAGTTCGGACAGGTTGATGCGCCAGTCCGCGTTGTAGTCTGCGGAATGTGGTTTGGGCCCGGTGGTTACGGTCAGGCCGCCATTCGCCGCGCTGAGCGCGACCGGTTCCCCCGCGGCGTCCGACGCATTCGCGGCGGCCGCGCGGACTGTGGCCGATGCGCCTCTTATGGCGGAGACGCTGACTTGGAAGTTCAGGTTGACCAAGCCCCCCTGCGGCACGGCGCCCGTTCCGCCGTAGATGATCACGGTCACCGACTTGGTGTGCGGTTCGAAATCAAGGGTCTTGTCCGAACCGGCCAGCGCCGGACCCGCGGAAACGCCGGTGAGTTCAATCCAGCCCGCGTCCCAGGCCGCGCTTAGCACCAGCGTGGACGGTTCAACGGTCAGACCGGTCCATACGCAGGACACCGGCAGGGACACTGCCGCACCGGATGCGCCCGATCCGGCGCCGAAAGTGACGTTTGTTCCCGTCTTCTCCGCAGCTGGCACGGTTGTGCCGGACAGACACAGGCACACCACCCCCATTCCCGCCAACCAGGCTGAAATGGCGCGCCGTGCCTTTGTCATTGAAGCGATGCTCCCGGTGAACAACCACCGGCATAAGTATAACACCGCCGAGGGGGCCGGGGTACAGGCGCGCATAACGCCGGGTTTGAGCGAAATCGGGCTGTGCCGCCCTTTCAGGGCTCAGGCCTGGTGGGCCTTGGCTACCTGGGCCTGACGGCCCAGGCTAATAAATGCCGCGCCTTCGGCGCTCCAAACGGAACATCAATGTGGGGTGATGGGCGGGAACAGGATGCCAGTCCCCTCATGGTGGTTTTTGG
>CAIJOU010000423.1 GCA_903822375.1 Candidatus Hydrogenedentota bacterium | reverse complement strand
CGCAGGTCTGGGCCGGTATGAGGGGCATACACCCCCCGCCCCGCCTGCGGCGGGACCGCCCCCCGAAAGGGGGGACCGAAATCAACGCTTGCACCGCCTCCCCGTCTTGCCCCCGAAGGGGGCGCACTATGAATAGCCACGGGTGACCGAAGGGAACCCGTGGTAAGCAGCAAAACGAAAACGTCCCCGAAGGGGGCGAACACCCCCTGCCCACGGCCGCGTTCCCGTTCAGAACGACAGCAGGCAGTGCCAGATGTAGATATAGGCGAGAGAATCAATGTTCTCCCACGAGTCCTTCACGATTTCCACGTCGCCGAGGATCGGGGGCAGTTCCTTGAGCTTTTCTTCCCAGGGAATGCAGACGCCCGGGTCCCGCTTGATGATTTCCTCGCTCATTGCGTCCGTCTCCCTAATACACGCCGTATTCACGGGTGAAATCGGTCATGGCCTTCACGTTTTCGATCTGCGCGTCGTTCTGGATGATGGCCGACGCGTCCATGATGTAGCCGCCGTCCTTCGCAACGCCGTCGATGATCTTCTTGCAGCAGGCGCGCACCTCGTCGGGCGTGCCGTAGGCCAGCAGGTAATTGGGCACGCCGCCGCTGATGCAGAACTTGTGGCCCAGCACGCGGTGCACCTCGAAGATGTCGTCGCGGTCGCAGTGGAAAACGATGCTGCCCTCGGGCAGTTCGGCGAAGTTCTTCAGGTGGGCGCCCCATTTGCCCTCGGCGTAGAAGAGCGTCTGATGGCCGCGCCGCCACAGTTCCTCGATAATAGGCTTGAGCGTCGGCCAGAAGATGCGGTCAAAGGTGTCCTGCGTCACAAAGGGCACGCAGCCCCGGTGCATCCAGAAGCCGATGGGCACGTTCTTATCCGGGTCGGCGCCGGAAAGCGCCATGTGCAGCAGGTGCGGCATGAGCGCCTCGCAGGCCGCCTGCACCTTTTCGGGCTGGTAGACAAGGTCCATGGTCAGACCCATGTACCCGCGCAATTTGTCGCCCAGGATATCGAGCGGTGCCTTGAAAATGCCCGAAATGGCGCCCACCGTGCCGCACTCGGAGCGCAGCAGCTCGCCCTGGCGCGGAAAGCCGCCGAAGTAGTTCATCATCGCCATGCCGCCCTTGAGGAACGACAGGTTGTTGCGGAATGTGTTCGGCTGGCCCGGCGCAATCACGTCGGTCGACACGCGCGGCAGCCACACGTTGAACAGGAAGCCTGTCGGGTCGGCGGCGAACTGGTCGAATTCGTCCTCCCGCATGAACGCCTCGTTCTCGGGCGGCTCGAGGTACTGGAAGCCGGTCTGCGCCGAGATGCCCACGCCGGGCGCGCGGTAATACTTCAGCCCGATCGCCTGGGTCAACCCGGTCCACACGTACACCATGTTGCCCACCACGGCGTCCCAGTCGAAGTCGCCGGCGCACTTGCGCGCCGCCGTGAACGCCTTCTCAAAGTCCTCCGTCACCTCCTGGCAGGTGTAGCCCGCGTACTTGGCGGTGAACTCCGCCACGAAGGGGCGGATGGGAATCCGGTCCGGCTTGCCGTTGCGCAGCGCCGTCGTGTAGCGCTTGAGCCGTTCCGCATACAACTTCTCCATTTGCTCGCTCATGGATTCGCCTCTCTTCCGCGGGGCGCCGCGCCCCAGGTTGACCGGCATCCATTCTACTTGGAACGGCACCGGAAAAAAAGACCCATTTTGTGGCACCCTCAGACCGGACGCAGTACGGCCTGGGGGTGCTCCCGGTAGATCGGTGCGGGTTCCGGAAAAGCACCCCCAAACCGCGCCTTCACTACGTTACGGCGTGGTCTGAGGGTGCCACAAGGTCGCCGACCGCCGGCTACACCCGCTGCCGGTACTTGTCCGCCAGCACCGCCGCCAAAATCACCAGTCCGGTGATCAGCCGCTTGGTCGGCTCCTGCGCACCCACTTGGGCCAGGCCCGCGCCAAGCACGGAGATGATGAGTACGCCGAAAAAGGAGTTGACCACTGAGCCGCGGCCGCCCATGAGGCTGGTACCGCCGATGACGACCGCCGCGATGGCCTGCAATTCGAGACCGGCGCCGGCATTCGGGTCGGCCGAGCCGAGCCGCGAACACTGCACCACGGCCGCCAGCGCGGACAGCATGCCGCTCAGCGCGAACACGGCCACCTTGACCGGACGCGGGTCGATGCCGGACAAGCGCACCGCCTCCTCATTGGTGCCGATGGCGATCATGTAGCGGCCGAACACGGTGCGCGACAGCACCAACTGCCCCGCCGCCACCACGAGCAACGCCACGATGAACGGCAGCGAAAAACCGGCCAGCGTCACCTCGGCGATGCGCTCCACCGGCGCGCCGATGTACATGGTCTGCGAGTTCGTCACCAAGTAGGCCGCCCCGCGCGATGCCTCCAGCATGCCCAGTGTCACGATGAACGACGGCACGCCCCACATCGCCGTGACCAAACCGTTGGCCGCGCCGCAAACCAAGCCCGCCAGCAGGCACAGCGGCAGTGCCGCCGCCAGCGGTAGGCCGCCCTTCACCAGCGCCGCGCCGAGCACCGCGCCGCTCAGCCCGAGCACGGAGCCTACGGACAGGTCGATGCCCGCGATGATCAGCACATAGGTCATGCCCACGGCGACCACCACCAGCGACGGGATCTGATTCGCGATCGTGCGCAACGTCGTCATGGTGAGGAAGTTCTGCGCCGAGAATCCGAAGATTGCAATCAGCACGACCAGCACCAGCGCCATGCCGGCGTAGTCGGTCAGATAGCGGCGTACCTGTGAAGAGGTCATTGTGTGTGCTTCCCTCGCATTGACCACAAACGTCGCGAAACCCCGCGACTACTCCGTGGAATCTGATTCTGGAACCAGCGGCTCTATGCGCCGTATCAATTCGGGCACCTGGCCGACTGCGACGTTCCAAAGGCGCTCTTGGAGAATGCTGCCGTAATCGTGGGCGAGTATCGTGCGCAGACCAATGATGGACCGCCAGGGAATGTCGGGATGCGCGGCACGAAACGCGTCTGAGAGTTTGCGCGCCGATTCACCCACAATTTCGAGAGCGCGCTCCAGTGCCAGCTGCTGCGTCCTATCGTTCAAATAGGCGGCAAGAGGTCGTCCATTGACCAAGCCCATCGCGGTGCGCGCATAGCTTAGCAAGTCCCAAAGACAGGCGGCGTCACGGTCTTCAGGCTGCATAGATTACCTTCCGGTTCGGCAGAATGGAGCGGCGGAGAAACGGGTTCTCCAGCCCTTCCTTTTCCACCAAGTCAACCTTGCGCCCAAAGGCCTCGGAAAGTTCCTCCGTCATGACGACCATGTCAAGAAGCGATATGCCGGAGTCAGGCAGAAAGCTTACCAGCACGTCCACGTCACTGTCGGGGCGGAACGCTTCACCCAGCACGGAACCGAACAGCGCAAGCTCCCTAATCCGCCACTTCGTGCAAAAGTCGTGGATGAATGTGTCGGAAATCTCAAGAGTCTGCTGGGTCATGGCTTTGTTCATAACTCCGGTGCTGTTGATAGTATAGCATCTAGCCCGCCGCCGTCTCGCCCAGATGCCCGCTGAGCGCCACGGTCATAATCTTGTCCTCGGTCCATTCCCCCCGGGCGAAGACTCCGGCCACGCGGCCCGCGCTCATCACCGCGATGCGGTCGCACAGGCCGAGCAGTTCCTTGAGGTCCGATGACACCACAACGAGCGCCTTGCCCGCTGCGGCCAGTTCGCGCATCAGTTTGTACAGCTCGAATTTCGCACCCACGTCTATCCCGCGCGTGGGCTCGTCGAAGATAACCACGCGGCAGTCGCGATGCAGCCAGCGCGCCAGCACCACCTTCTGCTGGTTGCCGCCGCTCAGTTCGCCGGCCGCCTGGTCCGTCCCGGCGCAACGCACCGCCAGCCGGTCCACCCAGCGGCGCGCGGCGGAAGCCTCCACCCCGCGCCGTATCCAGCCGCCCCGTCCTGACACGGACCCCAGGTCCGCCAGCGTAACATTCTCGCGGATGGAGCGCGGCAGTAGCAGGCCCTGGCCCTTGCGGTCCTCGGTGAGCAGTGCCATGCCCAGCCGCACGGCGTCGCGCGGGCCGCGGATGCGTGCGGACAACTCCGAACCGCCCAAATACACCCGGCCCGAGTCGGGCCGATCGGCGCCGAAAATGGCGCGCATCGTTTCCGTGCGACCCGAACCCATGAGTCCGGCAAAGCCCAGTATCTCGCCGGGCTGCGCGGAGAAACTCACGTCGCGCACGCGCGCTCCGAGGCAGAGGTTCTCGACGCGCAAGAGTGGCGCGCCGGATTGCGCCGTGGACACCGTGTCCGCGTCGCCGATGTCGCGGCCCACCATGCGCCGCACAATCTCGTCTATCGTCAACTCGCTGGCGGCATGGGTGGATACGACCTGCCCGTCGCGCAGAATCGTGACGCGGTCCGCCAGGCGCAGAATCTCCTCCATGCGGTGCGAGATGTACACCACCGCAATGCCGTCGCGGCGCAGCCGCGCGATGTTCTCAAAGAGCAGTTCCGCCTCGCGATCCGTCAGCGACGCCGTAGGCTCGTCCAAGATAAGCACCCGGCATTTGCCCGCCAGCCCCCGGGCGATTTCCACCATCTGCTGCTCGCCCACGCCCAGCGTGCCCACCGGCGTGCGCGGGTCAATGTCCGTCAGGCCCACCGTCGCCATCGCCTCACGCGCGGCAACGTTCAGTGCGGCCCGCCGCACGAACCCGAAACGCGACGGCAGCGCGTCCAAAAAGATGTTCTCCGCCACGGAAAGCGTGGAGACAAGATTCAGTTCCTGCATGACAAAGCGGATGCCCAGCCGCTCCGCGGCATGGCGTGATATCGGCGCATAGGGCGCACCGTCCAGCGACATCCGCCCGGCCGTCGGTTTTGCGATACCGCCCAACAGCCGCATCAGCGTGCTCTTGCCTGCGCCGTTCTCCCCCACCAGCGCATGCACCTCACCCGTGCGCAGTGCAAAATCCACGCCGTCCAAAGCCCGCGCCCCGGGATAGTCCTTGACCATCCCATCGGCGCGGAGGAATGTTGTGTCGGGAGATTCGCTCACTTCTTCGCCGCCGTCTCCGCCGTCACCAGGTCCACCGCCGTTTCCTTGTCCTTCGGCGTGGTCTTGTCGCGCAGCACCTGCAGCGCGTACTCGATGCCAAACACGGCCAGCTTGTCGGCATACTGCTGCACGGTGCATACAACCTGTCCTTCACGGATGAGGGTTTCGACGGCGGAGATGCCGTCGTAGCCGCAGATGAGAATCTGGCCGGTCTTGCCCGCTGCGCGCACGGCCGCGGCCGCGCCCAGCGCCATGCTGTCGTTGGCGCAAAGCAGCGCCTTGACCTCGGGGTGTTCGGTGATGATTGACGAGGCCACCTGGTTCGCCTTGTCCATCTCCCAGCTCGCCGATTGCGAGGTAACCAGCTTGAGTCCGGCCGCGGCGATGGCGTCATCGAAGCCCAGCTTGCGTTGCTGGCCGTTGAACGCACTCGGAATGCCCTCGAGAATGGCCACGGGCGCGCCCGGCTCGAGCTTCTTCGCCAGATACTCGGCGGCCAGTTTGGCGCCCTTGCGGTTGTCGGGGCCGACGAAGGGGATGGTGATGCCCTTTTCCTTGAGCACGCTGTCGTCGAACTTGTTGTCGATGTTGATGACCACCACGCCCGCGTCCTGCGCGCGCTTGCACACGCCCACCAGCGCCTTCGAATCGGCCGGGGCGATGACCAGCGCGTCCACCTTCTGCGCCACCATCTGCTCGACCAGGTCGATCTGCCGCGCCATGTCCTGCTCATCCTTGATGCCGTTGCAGGTCAGGGTGTATTCCGACGCGTGCTGCTGCTGGTGCGCCTTGGCGCCATTCTCCATGGTCAGAAAGAACTCGTTGGCCAGCGATTTCATCACCAGCGCGATGCGGTACGGTCCGGCCTTCTCCGCCTTGGCCGGAGCGTTGGGCGGCGTCGGGGGCGCGCCCTTCCCACTCGACGACGGAGAACATCCGGGTCCCGCAAGCGCGGCGCACAGGACCAGCGCGGACAGGATGGACAGGCATGCGATTCTTTTCATGACAAAAGCCTCCTTGGGTGTCGTGTCCAGCACGATAGGCGGAACGCCGCCTTCGGTGCAAATTTGCGCCCGGCCATGTGGGACAGGCGCCCCCGCCTGTCGCTCTGCAAGGCATTGCCCCGAGTTTGACAGCCGGGGACGGCTGTCCCACAACAGAAAGCCCCGGCGCGGGTCCTGTTGGAGGCCTGCGCCGGGGCGTGACGGAACGGTAATGTCTGCTATTTCGCCGTGGCCGCCGGGACGGGCGGGGTCGCGGGCGAGGTGGTGAAGGTTTCGTTGATGCGCTGGATCATGGCGAGCATGCCGTGATGGACGGCTGGTGCGACTTCTTCGCCGCCCGAGTTCTCTTCACCGTACTGGTTCTTGTTGTTGTACACGTAGGGTGCTTTGTTGTCCCACTGACTCTTGGGAACGAT
>CAIJOU010000422.1 GCA_903822375.1 Candidatus Hydrogenedentota bacterium | reverse complement strand
GGACAACCGATGACAGCCCAGGGCCGCCCGGCACCCGAAGGGTGAGGGCGCCCCGGGGTCAGAGGTGTTGTTTTCGGTTGCCCTGAAAGGGCATCCCAAGACGGACATCACCTTGTTCGGCGATTAAGGGATGTATGCAGCGCCTTTTTTCGGATAGACTGTGGTTCCTGTGCGCGGGATTTCAAGGAGAACTTGCTGTGGTGAAGAAGTACGGTTCTTTTGCGTGTGTCCTGATATTCTTCGTGGCGGCGGCCGCGATAATCGTGCGTGCATATTTCAACGGATTTCCCGGCTATGGCATGCCGAAGATGTGTCTTGCCACGGGGTACCTGGTGGCGGCGGTGCTGATGGGCGCGCTGGATTCACGGTTGGGGCGTTGGCTGCTGCTGGGCTTCGCCTGCGCGTGGTGGGGTGACTTCTTGCTGATAGGCCCCGGAAACGGCTTTTTTCTTGCGGGACTGGTCGCGTTTCTTCTCGGGCATGTCTGCTACAGCATTGCCTGCGCCACGCATGGTCCGCGCTGGGGCGTGGCGGGGGTGTCTTACCTGGCGCTGGCCGGTTTGGGCGCGGTGCTGGTTTGGACCCTCTGGCCGGGAATTCCAGTCGGTCTGGGCGGGCCGGTGGCGCTTTATCTGGCCGTGATAACGCTGATGGTCTCCCTGTCCTTTGCGTGCGTTGGGCGGCCCGGCGGTTGGCTCCTCGTGCTGGGCGCGGTCCTCTTCATGCTGTCCGATGTGGGTGTTTCGGCGCACGCCTTTGGCGACGCGCATATGGAACCGTTCAAACGGCTCACCGTGCTGTATTTTCCGGGACAATACCTCTTGGCGTTGGCGATACCCGTGGCGCGGCGTAAGACAGCGAGGATGACGAAGGATACGAAAGTCTGAGAGTGTTTTGGGGGCTTGCGCTGCGGTTGGCGCTGGAACGGGGGATGGTCTATGATGAGCACGGTCACCTGCGGCTGATTGGTTGCCGTCGGGCCGGGGGCCTTGTTTATGACACTTTCTGCGGGTATGGCGTTGGCGCTTGGACTGGTTCTGGGACTGGCGACGGCGGCGTTTGTCTGGTGGATGAGCCGGGCGCAGGCGGTCAAGTTGATTGCCGCGGAGCGGGGACTGCTGGACACGGAGAAGGCCCTGCTGGAGGAGCGCCGTGCGGCGGCGGAACAGCGGGCCGCAGCGCTGGAGGCGACGCGCGCGGAGACGGAGAGTCGCCTGAACGAGTGCCGCATGCAGCTGCAGACGGAGACGGGGCTGCGGGCGGCCGCCGAGGCGCGTTTGCCGCGCATTGCGGAGTTGGAGCAGGGGCAGCGTGACCGGGACGGACGCGTTCAGGCGTTGCAGGCCGAACTGTCGGCCCAGCAGGTGCGCAATTCGGAGTTGGCGGCACGGACCGAGGAAGAGCGGCGGGGTGCCGCGGAAAAGCTGGCCCTGCTGGACGAAGCCCGAACGCGTCTGGCCGACGCGTTCCAGGCGCTTTCATCCGAGGCGCTCAAGAGCAACAATCAGGCGTTTCTTGAACTGGCCAAAGAGAATCTGGAGAAGTTCCAGGAAACGGCCAAGGGGGACATGGCCCAGCGCCAGCAGGCGATTGATGAACTGGTCAAGCCGATGCGCGAGTCGCTGGAACAGGTGAACCAGCAGATTCAGGCGGTGGAGAAGGAGCGGGCGTCGGCGTACAGCGGCATTTCCGAGCAGGTGAAATCGCTGCTCACTTCCCAGGACAAGCTGAACCGGGAGACGGGGCGCCTGGTGACGGCATTGCGGGCACCGCAGGTGCGCGGGCGCTGGGGCGAGATTCAGTTGCGGCGGGTGGTGGAACTGGCGGGGATGCTGAAGCACTGTGATTTTGAGGAGCAGCAGAGCACGGATTCGGAGACGGGCAAGCTGCGTCCCGACATGATTATCCATCTGCCCGGGGGGAAGACCATTGTCATTGACGCCAAAGTGTCGCTGGAGGCGTACATGAAGGCGATGGAAACCGAATCGGAGGACGAGCGCGGGGTGCATTTCAAGGCCCATGCGCAGCAGGTGCGCGCACAGATCGTGCGCCTTGCGCAGAAGTCCTACTGGGATCAGTTCCCTTCGGCGCCGGAGTTCGCCGTCCTTTTCCTGCCGGGCGAGCCCTTCTTCAGCGCCGCACTGGAGCAGGACCCGATGCTGATCGAGTACGGCGTGGACCAGCGGGTGATTCTTGCCACGCCGACCACGCTGATCGCCCTGTTGAAGGCGGTGTCCTACGGTTGGCAGCAGGAAAGCCTGGCGGAGAACGCAGAGGCGATCAGCCGGCTGGGCAAAGACCTGTATGAGCGCATCGCCAAACTGGCGGAACATTTTTCCGGACTGGGCAAAGCGCTGAACAAGGCTACGGACGCCTACAATGACGCTGTGGGCACGCTCGAGGGAAGGGTGTTGCCGGGGGCGCGCAAGTTCCGTGAATTGAGCATTTCCTCCAAGGTGGAGATCGCGGCGCTGGTGGAAAACACCCAGGTCACGCGCGAGTTGCAGGCGCCGGAGTTTCGCGAGAATGCCGACGGCACTTAAAAAGACATCCTCAGTATTGAGAATAATTATTAATTAATGTATTCTAAAGACGGATTTCCCCATGGAGTAAAAGTGGCGGAGTGAGTGTTGTTTGTCGTGGGTCGGGGTACAAAACAAGAACAAAGGGACTCGAACATGAAGAAAAAGTTGGCGCTCTGCGTGGTTCTACTGGCACTCGTGGGACTTTCCCTGCCGGTTTACAATCTGGTGGTTCCCTACACCGCCAATGCGCTGCAAAAATACAAGTCCGACGATCCGCTGAGCGTGCGTGCCGCGGCCATCCTTTCCGAGAAGTGTGCGGGCTGTCATTCCCAGGGGTCCGGCCTGCCGTTCTACGGTTCACTGCCGGTGGGGAAGCAACTGCTTGCGTTGGACATCAGCATGGCCACAAAAAATGTGGATTACGTGAAGGAGTTGATGCCCGCGCAGCCGCGACCGTTGTCCGCAGCGATGCTGGCGAAGACCGAGCGCGTGGTGGAGGATGGAAGCATGCCTCCGGGTCACTATCTGGTCATGCACTGGAACCACGTGTTGAGCGCGGACGACAAGAAGACGCTCGTCGAATGGGTGCGGGAGACGCGGGCCAAGCAGGCGCCGGCGGGCATCCCCGCCGAACTGGCCAAGAAGACGCTTCAGCCCCTTCCTGATTCGGTGAAGGTGGACCCGGCGAAGGTGGCACTTGGCGACAAACTGTTCCATGATGTTCGGCTTTCCAAGGACAACACGGTGGCCTGCGCAACCTGCCACGACCTGAAAAAGGGCGGTACCGACCAGTTGCCCTTCTCCAAGGGTGTGGGCGGCGCGGTGGGCGGCATCAACGCGCCGACGGTGTTCAATTCGGGCTTCCAGTTCATCCAGTTCTGGGACGGCCGGGCGGCCGACCTTGCGGCGCAGGCGGACGGTCCCGTGAACAATCCCGCCGAGATGGCGTCGAACTGGGAAGAGGCGACGGCCAAACTGAGCCAGGATGCGGAGTTCACCCAGGCCTTCAACGCGGTCTATCCGGATGGTTACAAGAAGGACAACTTCGTCAACGCCATTGCTGAATTTGAAAAGACGCTGGTCACGCCGGGACCGTTCGACAGGTATTTGAAGGGCGACCAGAACGCTTTGACCGCGGACCAGAAGGCGGGCCTGAAGATTTTTGAGGACACCGGGTGCGTGAACTGCCATTGCGGGCCCATACTGGGTGGCCAGTCCTTTGAACTGATGGGGCTGCGCAAGGACTACTTCGGCAGCCGGGGCAATGTGAAAGATGCCGACTATGGGCGTTACAACTTCACAAAAGACGAATCCGACAAGTACCGCCTGAAAGTGCCGACACTGCGCAACGTCAAACTCACCGCCCCCTACTTCCATGATTCGAGCACCAGCGACCTGGCCAAGGCGGTGGAGACCATGGCCAAATGCCAGGTGGGCAGGAAGCTCAGCGCCCAACAGGTGGCGCAGGTGGTCCAGTTCCTTGAAGCGCTGACCGGCGAGTACAAGGGCGCAGCGCTGTAAACCCAAAGGGACACGTCAGGCAAATGGTACTGCGGCGGAACCGTGAAGCGGTTCCGCCGCAGTTGTTTCTCAGGCCGTGCCGGTTGGCCGGCCGTTATTTCTTCTTCGGAAGGTGGGGATAGAGTTGCTTTACGCAGTCAGGACAGATTCCGTGGCTGAACTGCGCCGAGGTGCGCTGCGAGACGTAGGCCTCGACCTGCGTCCAGTACCCCTGGTCATCGCGGATCTTCTTGCACGAGGCGCAGATTGGCAGGATGCCCTCCAGAGTCTTCACGTTGGCGAGGGCCTCTTTCAACTGGTCCATGTGCTCCTGCAGGCGCTGGTTCGACTCGTTGAGTTGGGCCGTGCGCTCCATAACGAGCCGTTCCAGATTGTCCGTATTGTCGCGGATGGTCGCGCTCATTTGGGAGAAGGTGCGGGTGAGGGTTCCGATTTCGTCGCCGCGCTCCGGCGGCAGGACGAGCGAGTGGTTGCCCTCCGAGATGCGTTGCGCCGACACCGTTATGGCTGAAAGAGGCTTGAGGATGAGCCTGTTTGCCACAAGCACAACCACGGCTGCCAGCACGAGCAAAACAAAGGTGCCGAAGCCCAGCATGGGCAGGAACAGGTGTTTTCCGATAATCTGGTTCATGTCGAGAATGGAGAGGACATACCACTGCAAACTGGATACATAGGCCGCGCCAACGATGCGCCGCTGCCCGTCTATCGTGACAAAGAAGGTTTCGGCGCTGGACCCGTTCCGCAGTCTGGCGAATGCCGCCTGCATGGCCTCCAGGTCTTCCGGTCTGCCGATAAGCCTCGCGACGGTTGAAAGTTTCTCGCTCGGCTTGGCCACACTGTGCTGGTCTATCATGCTTCTGTCGTGGTGCGCCTGTATGGCAAGCCGTTGGTCCAGCAGAATATTCTCCACGCCGGTCTCGGCGTTGTCCACGGTCAGCCGCAGAAACTTGGACAAGTCAAGCCCTGTGCCTGTCAAACCAAGTGGGGTGCCGTCCTGGTCCCGAATGACAACGTTAATCCATACCTTGTGCGCGTCGAGGACGTTGTCGTAATTGACATTGACCGCAAAATCCGTGACGTTTTTCAGGGTTGCGAAATACCAATCGTCCTTTGCATTGTCCGGGGCGAGTGTGTAGGCAAGCTTTGTGACGCCGTAACGCCCGGCCTGATCGTCGCAGTAGTAATGCAGTGTCGCGTTGGAGACCAGGAACCAGCTGGTGTCGGCAAAACGCTGGCGGTAGCCCTCCAGTTCCGCGAACGCCTTGGCGCGTTTGCCCTCGTCAGTTTCCGCGCGAACCCAGTCCTTGATGGCGGGCGAGTCGGCCATCAGGCGCGCCAGGGTTAATTCACGGTCAAGGGGTTCGCGAAGGACGGCGCTGTTTGCCAGCGCGTACTTGCCCGCATACGCCAGCCCAATCCGCCCGGTCAGATGGCCGACAATGCCCGCCAGGGCAACAGCGGCGGCGGCGCCGACGATCAGATAGACGGCCAGGGCCACAATGAGAAACTTGGATCGAAGGCCGAAATGCTTGAACATACTCCACCAAGACCTTTACGTTGGGACTTGATGCGGCATTAGACTACAGAACCGGCCACATATTTTTCCGGAAACCGAAAGGAAAAACAGTAACCGGCGATTGGGAGCGTACGCAACCACGGCACAAGTCTACCGCAACCGATAACGGTTAGCAAGAATATTGCGCCGGAGATCTGCCGTTGCGGATACTTGGGTTTCCCTGCGGCAATGGCAGAAGCATACAATCGGGCACAGTCGGAACTTGGTTATTTGGAGGTCTTATGAACCAGAACGGACTCACCCGCCGGGGATTCATAGAACGGGGCGGCATGGCTGTGGGTGCGGCGCTGATGGGCGCCCACAGGGCAGGCGTCGGCGAAAAAGAGGCTGGGGCGGGTGCAAAACAGCCCAATATTCTCTTCATATTCAGCGACCAGCAGCGCTGGGACACAGTCGGCTGCTATGGGGACAACATGGGCCGCGCACTCGGGCTTTCGCCCAATCTTGACGCAATGGCGGCGGAGGGGGTACGTTTTGAGCATGCCTTCACCTGCCAGCCGGTGTGCGGACCCGCCCGGGCCTGCCTGCAGACGGGGCTGTACGCCACCGAGACGGGCTGCTGGCACAACGGCATTGCGATGTCCCTGGATGCGGTCACGCTGCCGCGCCTGCTGAAGCCGGCCGGCTACGAAGTGGGCTACATCGGCAAGTGGCATTTGGCCTCGGACGGGAAGGACAACAATTACGCCACGGTTGCCGTGCCGCCTGAACGCCGCGGCGGTTATGACGATTTCTGGCTGGCCTCGGACGTGCTGGAATTCACGTCGCACGGGTATGACGGCCATCTCTTCGACGGTGACATGAAGCAGGTAGACTTCCCCAAGGGTCGCTATCGCGTGGAGGCGCTGACGGACTTTACGATCGACTATCTCGGAAAGCGTGACAACAAAAAGCCCTTCTTCCTGTTCCTTTCCTATATTGAACCGCATCATCAGAACGATCACGGCCACTTTGAAGGTCCGGAAGGCTCGAAAGAGCGCTTCAAGAATTTCCCGGTGCCGGGCGACCTGGAAGGAGCCCAGGGTGACTGGCAGACCGAACTGCCCGACTATCTGGGCTGCTGCAACAGTCTCGACACGTCCGTGGGAAGGCTGCGCAAGGAACTGGAGAGACTGGGCCTCGCCGAGAATACGGTCATCATCTATACCTGCGACCATGCCTGCCATTTCCGCACGCGCAACAATGAGTACAAACGCTCCTGCCATGACAACAGCATTCGCGTGCCCCTAATCGCCTGCGGGCCGGGTTTTCGCGGCGGCAAGACCGTCCACGAACTGGCGAGCCTCATCGACCTTCCGCCGACGATACTGGCCGCGGGCGGCGTTGCCGTGCCCGGCACCATGCGGGGACGCCCGTTGCAGGAACTGGTCGAAGGGAAGGCGCAGCACTGGCCGAAAGAGGTCTTCGTCCAAATCAGCGAAAGCCAGACGGGGCGGGCCATCCGAACATCCCGCTGGAAGTACGCCGTGCGTGCTCTCGAAAAGACCGACCATCAGGGCGGCGGCCACGCGGACAGCTATCACGAGGACTTTCTCTACGATCTGGAGGCGGACCCGCACGAGCGCAACAACCTCGTTTCCGACCCGGCATTCGAATCGGTGCGCGCCGAACTTCGGGAACGGCTGAAACGGCGCATGCAGAGCGCGGGCGAAGCAGTGCCCGAGATTCTGCCGGCGAAGGCCTGAAAAGTGGGTATACATCCTCCGCCGCTTCGCGATACCCCCTCGGGGGTGGGCTCATGCAACCGCTCCAGATTGCTCCTGCGGTAAGGAGTGTTGAAGCCTCCGCGGGGTGCGGCTATACTTTTGCGTTGTAACCGAAGCCCAATCACAGGGAGTCACCTGCCGTGAAGATCACCCATGCCGACGCATCACCAATGTCCCCCAGGAAGACCTTCGAAGGGGGCTGGCTGGGTCTCTATTCGACACCGTCCGGACCGCTTCCGGTGGTTTCGGTGTGCGGTTCGCCGGAACAGATGGGGCGGCAATACGGCGCGCTGGTGGGGGACTTGGTGAAACGGAACGCCAACCGGCTGGTGAAGATCTTTGAGGCCGCCGGACTCCCCGAGTTCGTGGTGCACAACATACTGGACAATGCATGGGCGCGCATGGCACCGCACACGCCCAAACGCTTTCTGGACGAAATGGCGGGCATGGCGCAGGGTGCGGCCGAGGCGGGTGTGGACCTCAGCGTGCAGGAACTGCACCGGATCGTCGCCGCGACGAACTTCGACCTGTACAAGCGCGAGGAACGGGCCTTCGAGTTCCTCGACGGGGAGACAATGGAAGCGCTGCAGGACCTCGCGCAGCAGCGGCCCATGTCCTGCACGATGTTCGCTGTGTGGGGTTCGCGGACGGTGGACGGCAAGATGTTCTCGCTGCGCAACCTGGACTGGCTGTCTCAGAGCGGGATGCACGAGGACAGGCTGCTCACGGTGTACCGTCCCGACAAGGGCATCGCCTGCGCAACCATGGGCTATGCGGGGGTGACGGGTTGTCTGGCCGGGATGAACGCGAAGGGTCTCACCCTTTCCGAGGTGGGGGCGTTCAGCGTGCGCGAGGAACTGGACGGCATGCCATGGACCCTCATTGCACGCCAGATGCTTGAGGATTCAGGAACGCTGGAAGAGGCGGTGACCTTTATCGGGGGTGCGAGGCACACCATCGGCTACAACTATCTGGTTGCCGACGGTGACCCCGAGCATTACGGCACGCCCGCCTTTGCGCCGCGGGCGGCCGCGTTTGAAACCAATTTCGAGTG
>CAIJOU010000421.1 GCA_903822375.1 Candidatus Hydrogenedentota bacterium | reverse complement strand
GCCGCCGTTTCTCACGGGGATGAACGCCGTCTTCGCGCTGAACCGGCGCACGCCCGTCACCGTCCATGCCCCGCTGATGGAGCTGTCCAAGGCCGACAACGTGCGGATGGGCCTTGATCTCGGCGTCGACTTTGCACAAACCTGGAGCTGCTATCGGGGCGGTGACATCGCCTGCGGCACCTGCCCCACCTGCGTCGAACGGCTCAAGGCTTTTGAGATGGCGGGCATGGAAGATCCTGTTCCCCACGCGTGAGTGCCTTGTCAAAACAAGAGCCTCCCGGCCTGGCCGGGAGGCTCTCTTTCTTCCCAAAAACCGCTTCAGCGGGAACGCGAACCGGTCACGGTGCCAAAAGCTTGATGTAGTCGGTGTACACGGGCGAATAGTTGTTTGCGGCGTCGAGATACTGCACACGGACGGTGTAATACTGCGGGGTTGAGGGCAGCGTGTAGGATTTGGGCGTTACCGGATACTCCCACGCCGTCCAGTGCGCTCCGTCAATGCTGAAGCGCATACGCGCCACGCCGGAACCGGTTCCGTCGGACCATGTGAGGCCCAGGGAGACCGCCCTGTTCTTGGTGCTTGAATCGCCTTTGTTGATGATGATGCTGCCCGTGGGTGGAATGGTATCCAAACGGATATAGTCGTTGTAGACAACCGAGTTGTTGCCGGCCTTGTCCCGGAACATGGCGCGTACCGTGTGGTATCCCTCGCCCGCGGACAGTGTCCATGCTTTCGTTGCGGCGAGCGCCTCCCACGCAGTCCAGATCACCGCGTCGTTGCTGAACTTCATGCGCACCGCGCCCGAACCGCCCATGTCGGCCCAATGGAGGGCAAGCGTCACTTTCACATTGTTGGTGACGGAGTTGTTGTCGTTGATGACGATGCCCCCCGTGGGTGCCAGCGTGTCCGGCAGCGCGATGCGCCACAGGTCGTTGAGATACCCTGAACTCGCGCTGGCGTCAAAGCCCAAGCCGCCAAACAGCCAAAGTCCGCCCGAATAGGGGTCAGACCACCCCGTTGACATGTACCGGGCGCCGGGGGTGCCGGCGGCACCAGGCGTTCCCATGACGCCGTAGTTACCGGACGCGCCTATCGTGGTTGAGCCTTTCATCCAGGTCCAGCGGCAGGAAACCGGGTCAAACTGCCACAGGTCATTGAGTTGCCCGAGACTTCCCGTTGCATCCAGGCCATAACCGCCGAAGAGCCAAATCATGCCAGCCATGTCAGCCCACAGGACGCAATCAGTACGGGCTCCGGGGATCGTGGACCCCGTCGGCGTTCCCTGCGTTCCATACGTGCCTTTCTGGTCGGGTACGTAGGGCCCTCTCATCCAAGTCCAGTTGCCTGAAGCCGGGTCGTATTTCCAAAGGTCGCTCAGATTACCGTCTGTATAATCATGGCCGTACCCATACCCGCCGAAGACCCATATTGCGCCCGAGGAGTCGGCGCAGCCCGCTGCCTTCATGCGCGAACCGGGCGTATTGGCCGCGTCTGCCGTCCCGCGTTCACCGTAAACCCCGGCTTGTGAGCCTGCACCGGAACCTTTCATCCAAGCCCAATTGCCCGTGCCGGGATTGAATTTCCATAGGTCGTTCAATCTGTCCAGCGACCCCGTGGCCGTGTTCCCATAACCGCCAAAAAGCCACATTCCTCCCGAAGCATCCGTGCAACTGACCGCATCTCCGCGTGCGCCCGGCGTGTTGGCTGCGGCCTCCGTCAGGACAGTTCCGTACGTGCCGGCCTGGTTGCGCGCGGAAGAACCTTTCACCCAGGTCCAGTTGCCCGTGTGCATGTCATGTCGCCACAAGTCATTCAATTGGCCCACATTGCCCGCCCCGTCAAGGCCGGAACCGCCAAACATCCAGAAGACATTTCTGGGTCCGATCCAAGACACCGGGTTCTCCCTTGCGCCGGGGGTGTTCGACGAGGCCGGCGTTCCCTGCGTGCCGTACACGCCGGAACCGCCAAAGGTGTTGGAACCCGCCACCCAAACCCAGTTTCCAGTGCTGGTGCTGTACATCCACAGGTCGTTCATCTTGCCATAATGAAATGCGGAATCGCTCCCGTAGCCGCCAAACAGCCACAATGCCCCCGAACTGTCTATGCAGGAAGTCGCATCGTAGCGTCCGCCGGGCGCGTTGGCTTCCGCGGGTGTTCCCAGTGTGCCGTAGGTGCCGGCCCAATTTGCCACACTCCTCCCCTTCATCCAAGTCCAGTCCACGGCCCGGGCGGACTGCCCGCCCGGCACCAAGGCGCTTCCCAGCAACATCGCGGTCGACACAGAAACCACGAGCACCCAACTCCGGCTTGCACATTTGCACTTCATGACTCCGGTCTCCTCAGTTGGTTATTGCTTTTCGGGACAGCACAATGTCCTCTCCCGGGTTGTGTCATAACCCCTGCAGTTCTCTTGTACCCGCACTCATGTTAGTCCAGAATCGACAAAAAGACAAGAACGGAAAACAGAGGAAGAAGAACAGAAACAGCCCCCGTCTGTGCCGAGGGCTGTTCGCGTCGGGATTTGCTCTTCTGTCACGAAGATACCGATCGCTCAAGGCGCCAGCAGTTTGATGTAGTCGCTGTACACAAGCGAATAGTTGTTTCCGGCGTCAAGATACTGCACGCGCACGGTGTAGTGCTGCGGTGTGGCGGGCAGCGTGTAGGATTTGGGCGTCACCGGATACTCCCACGCCGTCCAGTGCGCTCCGTCAATGCTGAAGCGCATGCGCGTCACACCGGAACCGGTTCCGTCGGACCATGTGAGACCAAGGGAGACCACCCTGTTCTTGGTGCTTAAATCGCCTTTGTTGATGATGATGCTGCCCGTGGGGAGAATGGTATCCAAACGGATATAGTCGTTGTAGACAATGGAGTTGTTCCCCGACGCATCGCGAAACATCGCGCGCACCGTGTGGTACCCTTCGCCCTCCTGCAGCTTCCAGTCCCTGGTTGCGGCCAGCGCCTCCCACGCGGTCCAGCCCACTGCGTCGTTGCTGAATTTCATGCGCGCCACCGAACCTCCCATGTCGGCCCAGGTCAGCGAAAGTGTCACGTTCACATTGTTGGTAACGGCCCGGTTGTTGTTGACCAGGACCGTTCCCGTCGGTGCAACGGTGTCCGGCCAGCACCACAGGTCGTTGAGTTTTCCTCCCGAGGTCGCCGTGCTGCCGTTTCCATCCCCTCCCATGAGCCACAGTCCGCCGGTCTCATCGCTCCAGGAGACTGCCATTTGCCGGGAGCCGGGCATGTTGGCAGATGAGCGCACTCCCGGTGTTCCGTACGTTCCCACGGCGCCCTGCGTCGATGCGCCTTTCATCCAAGTCCAGTTTCCGCTGGTCCGGTCAAACTTCCACAGGTCATTAAGATAGCCCCAGCCACCGGAACCATCCCAGCCGGCGCCGCCAAAGAGCCACAAATTGCCCGACAGGTCCTTGAACGATACGGCATCCGTCCGCGCGCCGGGGGTGTTGGCCGGTGCGGGTGTTCCCAGCGTTCCGTAGGTTCCGTGTGCGGCGCCCGAAGAGGAACCTTTTACCCAGGCCCACTGTGCTGTCGCGAGGTTGTACTTCCACAAATCGTTTAGATGGTCCTGGGAACCCGTTCCACCGTAGCCATAACCACCGAAGAGCCAGACAATCCGGGCGGCATCATCCACCCAACATACTGCGCCCTGACGCCCACCGGGGATATTCTCCGACGCGTATTCCCCCAGAGCGCCATAGTGGCCCGTGGGATTCACCGTCGTGGAACCGCCCACCCATGTCCAAAGCCCCGTGTCCGCGCTGCATCTCCAGAGGTCGTTGAGGAGGCCTATGTTGCCCGCCCCGTCGAATCCATAGCCACCGAAGAGATAGAGGTAGCCAACAGGATCGACCCACGACGCGGCGTTGAATCGCGCGCCCGGACCTACCGCCGCCTTGGATGATTTCCCTATGGGATACACGCCGGATTGATTGACGGTGGTGGACCCGTTCATCCAGGTCCATACCCCCGCTTCCGTGTCGAATTTCCAGAGGTCGTTCAGGTTGCCCAGCGTGGCCGAACCGTCATACCCACCCCCCCCGAAGAGCCACAGCATTCCCGAGCCGTCCACCCACGACACGGCCCGCCCCCTCGCACCGGGCGTGTTGTCCTTGTCCGGCGTTCCCATAAACCCGTAAGTCCCCCCCTGGCCAATACCGTTGCTCCCTTTCATCCACGCCCAGTTTCCCGAAGACCGGTCATACTGCCACAGGTCGTTCAGGTAACCCTGGCCCGCGGCAGCGTAACCGCTGCCGCCAAACAACCAGAACCCGCCGGAAGAGTCGGTCCATGAAACGGCCTCGAGGCGCGCCCCGGGTTTGTTGGCAGGGTCTGGCGTCTGAAACTCTCCATAGGTTCCCGCCTCGTTGATTACTGACGAGCCCTTCATCCATGCGGCCTGGAGTTCCCCGGCAGCCCAGGCGCTTTGTCCTCCCAGCCCGCAGAGTGCTCCCGGCATCAACGCCAACAGCACTGCGAGAATCATCCCCCATTTACTGCGTTCTTGTGTCCAGTTCATGGCATGCCTCCTTGAGCGTTGAAATGGACCGCTGCGGTGAAACACAGAATCTAATGAATAACAGTGACTAATTCTCCCTGCTGCAGCCGACAAATTGAGTATAGGAGCATTGTGAAAATATAGCAATACCCTCCCGGTCGCAACGTGCTGTTTCAGGCATAATCCCCGGCTCGTATATACTTCGAAGATATCTGCGAATTGGCCACAGGAAAGGACCTATATGAACCGCTTTGGGGTGTTGGGTTTGTTGTGCGCATTGTGCATTTCGGGAGTCGCCCGGGGGCAGGAGGGCACGCCGGGCTGGATTGACATCACCAAGCCGCCTTACAGCGCCAAGGGCGACGGCGTGACGGACAACACCCGGGCATTTCAGGACGCGCTTCATCAGGCAGGCGAGGGGTCGGGCGGCACGGTGTTTGTACCGCGCGGGCAATACCTCATTACCGGCAACCTGCGGTTCCGGCCGAACGTGACGCTGCTGGGCGCGTGGGAATTTACGCCGCACTCGTACACCTTCTTCGGCGACGGCAAGGAACCGTTGCCCGGCTCGGTGCTGCTGGCAACGGCGGGTGAGGGCAGCACCGAGGGCGCGCCGTTCATCTCGCTGCACACGAACTGCTGCATCAAGGGACTGATCATCTTCTACCCCAACCAGACCCGAACCAATCCGCCCAAAGCCTACCCGTGGACCATCGCCTCCACCGAGGGCGGCGCGGACCACTGCACCGTGCGCGACACTTTGATGGTCAACCCCTACCAGGCCATCGACTTCGGCACCAACCCTTCGGCCCGGCACTGCATCCAGAACGTGTACATGCACCCGCTGTACCGCGGCATCTTCGTGGACAAGTGCTATGACATCGGCCGCATTGAGGATGTGCACGTGTGGCCTTTCTGGGGCTACACGGGCGACAGCGATCCCATCGGCCAGTTCGTCACAGCCAACGCGGAGGCGTTTATCTTCGGCCGCACCGACTGGGAGTTCGTCTCCAATTCCTTCGCCATCTTCTACAAGGTGGGGTTCCACTTCCTCAAGACGAACACCGGTTCGCCCAACGTGCTGATTACGCAGAGCGGCGCGGATATCTGCCCCAGCGCGGCGCTTGTCGAGGACTGCCAGAGCCATGCCGGTGTCTCTTTCGAGAACTGCCAGATGTTCGGGCGCATCGTTGTGCCCGAAAGCAACACCGGCCCGGTGCGCTTCACCGCCTGCGGCTTCTTCGGTTCGTCCCGCGAGAAACCCTTTGCCGAACCCACCCACGCGGACCTGCGCGGGAAGGGACACGTGTCCTTCGACAACTGCCATTTCATCACGCTCGACCCGCTCAACACGGGCACCATCAACCTGCGCGCCTCGGGTGGCACCTTCTCGGTCAACAACTGCCTGTTCATGGACACGGGCCGCACGCAGGTGCTCGCCGATGCGGGCTGCACGGGCGGCATTGTGCTGGGTAACACCTTCCAGGGTAGGGCCAGCATCGATAACCGCATCGGCGACCGGTTGCAGCAGGGATTCAACCTTGACCAGGCCCCGAAGGAGGAACCGGGGGCCATCGTGATCGACGACACCACCAGCGGTGACGCCTTCAAGACCACCGGCGACTGGTACATCGCGAAGGCGGGCGGCGACTATGCGGGCGTGCTGCACTGGGCGAAGAAGGGAACTGGTGAGGCCAAGGCCTCGTGGCAGCCCGACCTTCCCGAAGCGGGAGCCTACGGGGTATACGTCTGGTACGGCGGAGACCCCTACGACAACCACGCCACTGCCGCCCCGTTCACGGTTGAGTACAAGGAAGGCGACAAAGTCGTCGTCAAGAACTTCCCCATAAACCTGAAGGAGCATTCCGGTGAATGGCAGTTGCTCGGTGAAATCCCCTTCGAGGCCGGAAAGTCGGTGACGGTATCGGTGACCAACGCGGCCAACGACAACGTCGTTGCCGATGCGGTGAAGTTCGTGAAGGTGAAATGAAGCATCGGCATTCTACGAAGCATAATAAGAATGGGACGCATGGAATGCGAGCCAGCGATTTGCCTTGAGTCCAGCCTCAAATAACGGACATTCTTCTCACAACTCCCGCTATGTACGCTCCTGCGGCCCTGTCTTCCTCAATCCGCGCAGAGTCTGAATCCATAGCTGTCCCTGCGCAAGTTGGGCGGGAACCAGTTGCGTCTCAGGGTTTGGCACAATGCAGGGTCGTCTTTCCATGAACCTCCCAAAGCGATTCGTTCGCTGCCTGTGGTCGGACCCTCGGGGTCCTTGGCGGGGCTGTTCGCATAGTACTCGGGTGCAAACCAGTCGCCACACCATTCCCAAAGATTGCCGAGCATGTCGTGGAATCCCCATGCATTCGGCTGTTTTTGGCCGCATGGATGGGCTTGGGAGGCGCTGTTCATGCTGCACCAGGCATAATCTCCGACCAAAGAACGTGAAGTGATGAACTGCCCCGGAACAGGATTCCCCGCCTGACAGGCATACACCCATTCGGCCTCGGTGGGCAGACGAAAATGAGCCGCTCCGCTTCGGTTCAGGCGTCTAATGAAAAGGTCGGCGTCCTCCCAGGAGACAGCCTCCACGGGCAATGCGTCATCCTGGATGTCCGAAGGGTTGACCTCCATCACGGCTTTCCATTGCGCCTGATTCACCTCATACACGCCCAGCCAGAACCCCCGGGTAAGGCTCACCTGGTGCGCGGGCCGTTCCGCCCGATTGGTTTCGTCTCCATCAATGCCGAGTGTGAAAGTGCCCGGCGAAACCCGCAAGAACTGCACGTCCACTTTGCCGGGCAAATGAAGCACGGCCCTGGCGTCCTGGGCATCCCAGGTTGCCGAAACCGTCCCGCGCGGGGCCGGATAGCGCATTTGGTCGAGCGCCTCACGTTTGTTCTTCGGCATTCCGGGAGCGAAGGGATTTTCGAAGCGCGGGTTTTTCTTCATGCTCAGCAGGATGGTACCCGGAGCCTGGGTCAGCGACTCAGGCCGCGAGAGGCGCTCCAACTGCCGAATGGCTGATTTGGCTGCAATGTTTTGTTGATGCGCATTATTTCTGTCCGGGCTTCCCTTCTTCAGTGCGGTCATAAGATATGCGAAGGATTCGGCGTAGCCTTTGAAAACATCAAGGGAAGATAAACCCAGCCCCAGCGCAAGATGGCTGTTTTCGACACTGTAAACCCCTTTCAGCACGATTGGCGGGTCAATGCCCATCCATCCGCCTTCTTTCTTCACCTGCGTCGTATAGAGATCAATTTGGTTCGGACGGGAACGCTCGTTCAGTGAATATGTGCCTGATAGCGTCACCCCGGAACCCCGAAGCTCAAAATGCGTCCCGACCGGGCTTGTGGCAAACATCGCCCGCCATTCCGCCTGCTCCCCTGTCCCTCTCTGTTCCCAAGCACCCGTGAGATCATCCTGCTGTGACATCAAGCCGTTGGACGGCATGGCAGGAGGCGGAACCGGCGGAACCGCGGACGGAACCGAGGATACCGCGGACGGGGTTTCCCGGGTTCCCCAATGCAGCGGCGTGCTCTCGTAAACCCACGACACCGCGCCCACCGCCAGCACCGTGACGAATGTTGCGACTGCGAGAACGGCCACCGCCAGCCGATACTTACCACGGAACCGATTCGGCGCTTCTTCTTTTGCGCCTGACCCATCCCGCACGACGGATTCCGGACGGGTTGCTTCGCTCTGTTTCGGCATGGCGGACTGCGGACGAAGACACGCCTCCAATGCCGACCGAAATTCCGCGGCAGACCGGAACCGGCGGTCCACAGGAGCCAGCGCGCGGCTCAGGAGTTGGTCACACGCCGCCGGCATTTCGGGCAGGAGGTCGGAAAGCCGCACATAACCTGAAGGAACCTGTCCCGTGAGCAGTTCGAAGAACATAACGCCGAGCGCATAGATGTCTGCGCGGGCATCCACGTGCCCCGCATCCACGCGCTGTTCCGGGGCTATATAAAGCGCCTTGCCCAGCCTGGCACCCGTCTCCGTCAGCGTCTCCCTGGCGATGTCACGTGCGAGGCCAAAATCGAGCAGTTTCACGATTCCGCCCCGTGTCACCATGACGTTCTCCGGCGAGAGGTCCCTGTGCACCATGAACTGGTGGGCGTACTCGAGGGCCCAGCACAACGGCCGCATCAGGTTTACCACTTCATGGAGAGGCAGGCGCCCGCGCATGGCCAATACCCTCCGCAGGCTCACACCGTCGAGATACTCCATCGTGAACAGCAGCCGGTTTCCCTCTTGGGCGACATCATAAACCGCCACAATGTTGGGATGGCGCAGCCTGCGCGCGGTGTTTATTTCCCCGACAAAACGCGCTATGGCCTGCTGGTTGGATGTCCGCGAAGGCAGGATGCCCTTTAGCGCAATGCGTTCGCCGGTAAGCCGGTTCACCGCCTCATAAACCACGCCCATCCCGCCGACCGCGATCTCCCGCTTGCAGTCGAAGCGGCTCCAGAATGCGCTGCCGACCGGAGCGGCCGCCGCATCCGCGAAGCCGGCGGCTCCCGCGGCGGCGACCGGAGAAGGAGCGAGCCTGCGCAGG
>CAIJOU010000420.1 GCA_903822375.1 Candidatus Hydrogenedentota bacterium | reverse complement strand
TTCACCGGCAAGACCGTCCTGCTCCAGAAGATAGCCAACAGCCTCACGACCAATCATCCCGAGGCGACCGTAATCGTGCTGCTCATCGACGAGCGCCCCGAGGAAGTGACCGACATGCAGCGCTCCGTCAAGGGCGAGGTCGTCGCGTCCACCTTCGACGAGCCGCCCGAGCGTCACATCCAGGTCGCCGAGATGGTGCTCAACAAGGCCAAGCGCCTGGTCGAGCACAAAAAGGACGTGATCATCCTGCTCGACTCGATCACGCGCCTCGCCCGCGCCTACAACGTCATCGTGCCGGCCAGCGGCAAGGTGTTGTCCGGCGGTGTCGACTCCAACGCGCTCCAGCGGCCCAAGCGCTTCTTCGGCGCGGCCCGCAACATTGAGGAGGGCGGCAGTCTCACGATCCTCGCCACGGCGCTTATCGAAACCGGCAGCCGCATGGACGACGTGATCTTTGAAGAGTTCAAGGGCACGGGCAACATGGAGCTGCACCTGGACCGCCGCCTCATGGAAAAGCGCATCTTCCCCGCGATCGACGTGATCAAGTCGCGTACCCGCAAAGAGGAGTTGCTGCTCTCCAAAGAGGACCTCGAACGCATCTGGCTGCTGCTGCGCGTGCTCAGCCCGCTCGACCCGGCCGAAGCCGCCGACCTGCTCATCGGCAAGCTCAAGAAGACCAAGAACAACGACGAGTTCCTTGCGCTCATGCAGAAGATGTAAGCGCGGGAACGAAAGACCAATCGACAATCACACATCCCCCGGACGCTGGCGTCCGGGGGATGTTGCTGTTTTTGGGCGACAGGGATGTAAGGGAAGCAGGAGAGGTATGGGAAAGATGGGACGCAGAAGGGGGCTCGCCAGAATCTGTGTCGCGATTGCCTCTGCCGCTTCGGTCCCATACCTCCCGGTCCCCCAGCCCTGCCTATTCCCCCTGGTCATCCCTCGCGTACTGGTCCAGCTTGCGGTAGAGGGTGCGCAGGCCGATGTCAAGCATCATGGCGCAGCGCGGCTTGTCGTAGTCGCAGAACCGCATCGTCTCCTCAATGGCCGCGCGCTCGATGGCCGCCATCGGCACGCCGATGGGCACGCGCAACTCGCCGCGCGCGGGCCGGGCCGCGCGCCGGATGCGCGCCGGGATCTCGGACACGGTTATTGCGCCGGCGCCCCGCGCGGCCGTCAGCATGCCCTCGACCACGTTCTCCAGCTCGCGCGCGTTGCCCGGCCAGTCGTAGCGCTGCAAGACGTCCAGCGCGGCGGACGACAACTCGCGCAGCGTTTCTCCGGTGGAGTCAGCATGGTGCGCGATCAGGTCGCGCGCCAGCAGCGGAATATCCTCCGGCCGCTGCCGCAACGGCACAGCCTCCACGGTCAGCGCGGAAAGCATTGCGGCGAGTTCCGGGTCGATGCCCTTGATGCCGCCCAGTTCCTGTGCGGGCAGGGAGGTCGACGACAGCAGCCGCGCGTCGGACTTGATGCGTTTCTCATCGCCCATCCGCGGCGCCGCCCCGGTGCGCAGCCATTCCAGCAGCCGCGTCTGGGCCTGCGGCGACAGCGCGTCCACATGATGCAGGAACAGCGTGCCGCCGTCGGCCCGTTCGAGTCGGCCCGGATGGGCATCCCCCTTGCCGCCTTCACCGAACAATTCCCGCTCGGTCACGTCCGCCGCGAGCGCGGCGCAGTCCGCTTTCACCATCGGCCCGTCGCGCCGGGGCCCGCTGTGGTGCACCGCCTCGGCGATCCGTTCGCGGCCCGTTCCCGGCTCGCCAACTATCAGCACCGGCTCCTGGCGCGGTCCGGCATGCCTCACTGCGGCGTATACGCGGAGCATGGCATCAGACCGGCCCGCAAGGCTGCCCAGACCAAAGCGGTCGTCCAGACGGCGCCGGAGGTCCGTCTGTTCCAGCGCCATGCGCTGCCAGGCGATGCCCCGCCGAATCACCGCGTCGAGCCGCGGCAAGTCCAGCGGCCGCGTCTGCACGTCATGCGCGCCCGCGCTGATTGCCTCGGCGGCGCGCGCCAGATCGGCGCCCTCCGCCACCAGCACCGCGCACACCTCGGGATTGCGGTTGCGCGCCGCGGCCAGCAGCCGCATCCCGTCCACGCGGCCCGCGCGCCACTCCGTGACCAGCGCGCCGACCGGCCCGGCGGCGATGCGGTTCACCGCCTTCTCACCGTCGGCCACCCACGCCGCGGCATAGCCGCGGTCGCGCAGCCACGACAGCGCGCGGCGGCCCGCCGTCTCGTCGCGGTCAACCAGCAGCACCGTGTATTTCGGTTCCTCGGCCATGCCCGCATTCTAGCGCAACGACGCGGACAATGGACAATGTGATTCCTAGTTTGTCTTTTGACTGATGAACAGAGGGCGTACATGGCCCGACTCCGTCTAGTATGGTTCCAAACTGTCTAAACGCGGCACCACCCGGAGGAAGGAGCCATTTGCGACCCGAGCAATTCTTTGGCATGGGTCGTCGCCAATGTCGAGGAGGCGCGTCTTTCGCGCGCAAAACCCCGGCGGCCATAGTGAACGCAGCCCTGTTAATGCACGGGGTTGGCGTGCTCGCTCTTGGTCGCACCAAGTCGGGCGAAGTGTCAGCAAAACACTTATTAAGCGGGTCTGGCGGTTCCTGCGCAATGACCAGTATGAGACGGAGGCGCTTTTCTAGGCGTTGTTTCGCTTCTTGCGCCCAACCACGGGAGACACCATCATCCTGGTCGATTGGACGGACCTGGCCCCGTTTCAACAACTCAAGGCAAACACGCGCAAAGACCGCGTCCTGAATCTGGCCAGAACAGGAAACTACTTCCTTTAGTTGTATTTCTGCTCGCTGCCACAAGCCTTTGCCGCATTGAGGGCGCTGCCTACATAAAACTGGGGCGCTGAGCAAACCCGAGGCAGTTGATTGCGCCATATGCTTGGCATTAAACTAAGGGTGTGCGCAAGTCGCGCGCATGAGATGGAGCCAGCGATGAGTAGCAGTAAGGTTCATTGCCCCCATTGCAATCATTCGACCATGGCCGTACCCCAGGTGCCCGGGGATGTCATGGCGGTGGTAGCGTGCCAGTCCTGCGGACAGTGGTCGGTGCTGTTTCGCGGAAGGGCCGTGCCCATCCAGCGCGAGATTCTCGAGGGCGGCTCCATTGAGGACCGGCAGCGGCACTTGGCCGAAATCATCAGTCACTTCCTCGCCGCCGGTCTTTTTGCTCAGGAACTGAGCGGTTTTATGCAGGGCTTGACGGGTCATGACCTGTCCGGGGAGGTCAGTGAAGCTGACACCGAGCACGCCTCAGACAACGCTCCGGCCGCCAATGTTGAACCCGACCTTTCCACCCCCATCACCGACGAGGAATGCGTGCAGTTTTCGGAAATAGACCTGCCGCTGCTCGACGATCCTCTGGCATTCCGCCGTATCTTCGGCTGACATCCTGCCTGTCTCGCCCGCCCAATTCGTTCTGAATGCAGGACAGCCGCCCCAAGCTGTCTCGGCTTGATGGGGCGGCTGTCTCGAATCTGACAGGCGGGGGCGCGTGTCCCACGCTTTAGGCGGTTTTAGTGGTGGGAGAAACAGCGTTCCAGCGTGAAGACCATGGTCGCGCCGGCTTCGTTGCAGGCTTCGATGGCTTCGTAGTCGTTGACGCTGCCGCCGGGTTGGGCCAGCGCCGACACTCCGGAACCGGTGGCTGAATCCACCGCATCACGGAAGGGGAAGAACCCGTCGGAGGCCATGACGGCGCCTTCCAGGCTTTCGGAACCCTTGTATTTTGCCTTTGCCTTGGCGATGGCCTGCTGCACCGCTCCCACGCGGTCCTGTTCTCCCGTGCCCACGGCCAGCGTCTGGCCGTTCCGCGCGATGACCACGCCGTTCGAGCGAACGTGGATGTTCACGTACCAGGCGAAGAGCAGATCGTCTAGTTCCTGCGCGGTGGGTTTGCGGGTGATGTCGATGCGGCCCTTTTTCGCGTGGTCGTTGTATGCGGGCACCAAATCGGCAACGGACTTGACCCGTGAAAGGTAGGGCTGGGCGAGGACCACGCTGCCGTCGTCGAATATCTTCATTTCGTAAGCGTTCGCGCCGTCTTCCAGGAACTTGGGCAGGCGGGCAAAGTCGGGCGTCTTGATAATGCGGATGTCCTTGTTCTTCTTGAACTTCTCGTTGTTGTTGAAGTTCTCCAATGCGCCTTCGGAGAACGACGGGGCGACAACGCCCTCCACAATGGTTTGCATGATTTCCTCGGCCGTGTCGGCGTCCACCTCGGTGTTGAACGCGACCACGCTGCCGAACGCGGCCTGGGCGTCCGCGTCGCGGGCGCGCATATACACGTCCACAAGCGGCTGCTCGCCGTTGCGGATGGCCACGCCGGACGGGTTGCAGTGCTTCATCACAGCGCAGGACGGCCGTTGCATGAACTTCAGGATGCCGATGGCATGCTGCATGTCCTCGAGATTGGTTTGCGACAGGCCGCCCTTGCCGGTTTTGAGCATTTGCAACGCGCCAAGCACGAGCCCCTCCGAACCCACAGGCCGGTAGAAGGATGCGGGCTGGTGCGGGTTGGTGCCGTAGCGCAGGTCGTCCACCTTTTCATAGGTCCGGCCGAGAATCTCGATGGTCTGGGGAAAATCACCTTCGGTGCGGGTACGGTACATCTTTTTGAGATCGACTTCGGCCATGATAGGAGGCTCCTAAATGGTTGAAAAAACGGCAATCCAGGGGAATATTGTGCGCGCGAAACAGCCCTCTCACGCGGCCCTATTCTGCCACAGCGGGTCCGGCGAATGCACTAGCGGCGTAAAATGCTAAATATGAAACGGGATATTGCAAGGTGGTATCTTTTGTGCCATACTGACTCCATTGGGCTAGGCGGGTGTCGACCTTGGTGGGACTGTTTGCGGAGATTGTCCCAGTCAGATTCGGAAACCCGTAACGCTGAAACCATCGGGACAGGTTTGGCTGCAAAAGGAACATCTTGGCGGAGCGCGCGGGTAATAGGTCCGGTTAAGGTGAACAGGTAGGTCTATTCTGTCGATAGAAACCGCGCTACGCCCCAGTTGAAGGCATCTTCGGTGTTGCTTCCCCAGCTGTCGGAGAGGTGGTTTCCCAACATGCGGTCGGGACTGGAATCGCGCGGTGACTTCCACCCCACAATGTCCGTCCGTTCTTGGTTGGGATAGTGGGATAGGCTGTCCGACGGCATAACCAGTTGCAGGCGTGAGTGCGACCAATCGCACTCACTTTTGGAGAGGGGCGATGAACCCTTTCCTGTTGAACATGTAAAGAGGAGGACCAGTTTGATGTTTACCAGAAATGCACTAAGACTGGGAGCAGTTCTGTTGGGATGCGCCGTGCTGGCGCTTGCCCTGGGTGGTTGCAAACCGGCACCCACCGTGATTTCCACAACTCCCGCCGACGGCGCCACCGCAGTGCCGACCAACACAACCGTAACCGCAACGTTCAGCAGGGCGATAGGCCCCGATGGCATCAACGCCTCGACGTTTACCCTTTTCAAGGGGGCAACACCCGTTCCGGGACTGGTGACCTACGACGCCGACACCCTGACGGCGACGTTCACCCCGGATGCACCCTTGGACAAGGAAAGCCTCTACACAGCCACAATTGCAAAGGGAACCGGTGCCGAGAAGAGTGTCTCATCGTGCATTGAATGCTATGGGCCCTTCCTGGCGGTGCCCGTCGCCATAGGCATTATCGCGGCCCTTGCCACACCGCCTCCCGGACTGGCAGAGGACTATGTATGGAGCTTTACCACGGCGGCGCCAGCCCCGCCCACGGCAAATGCCGGGCCCGACCGGCAGGTCAACCTGCCCATTGGCGCCAATGCGGTTGATGTGACGCTGGACGGAAGCGGTTCGACGGATCCCACGAAATCCATTGCGACATACACATGGACCGGCACGCCGGATCCGGAAGATGTAATCAATCCCACCGTCAGCCTCGGACCGGGGCCCCATGTTTTCACGCTTACGGTCACCAACAATGAGGGCTTGTCAAGCGCGCCCGATATGGTGACGATCTTTGTGAACCTGCCGCCGGTGGCAGACGCCGAAGTGAACGGCGACCAGCAGATCAACATTCCGGCCGGCGCAACCACTGCCAATGCGACGCTTGACAGCAGCCTTTCCCACGATCCCGACGGCACCGTCGTGGCCTGGGCTTGGACCGGTGATCCCGATCCGGAGGATGTTGCCAATCCGACCGTTATTCTTGGACCGGGGGTGCATGTGTTCACCCTCATTGTGACCGACAACATGGGTGCGGTCAGTCAACCAGACACGATTACCATTACCGTCAACACGCCGCCGGTCGCGAATGCGGGTCCGGACCAGATTAAAGACCTGCCCCAGTTGTATTCGAAGACCGCCGCAGTGGCTTACGCCTCAACGGTGGAAGTGACCTTGGACGGCAGTGCCTCCCATGACATTGACGGAACCATCGTGTCTTATGAATGGACCGGGACCCCGGACCCGACTGATGTGGCAAGTCCGACCGTGACGCTGGGCGCCGGCGAACATGTGTTCTCACTGGTCGTTACCGACGACGACGGCGCGGTCAGCGTGGCCGATACAGTCACCATTCTTGTGAACACGCCTCCGGTTGCGGAGGCGGGACCTGACCAGCATGTCAACATTCCACTCGGGGCCTCCCTGGCCACCGTGACTCTGGACGGTAGTGGTTCCCACGATACGGACGGCACCATCTCGGGTTATACGTGGGTCGGAACGCCCGACCCGTGGGATGTCGTGAGCCCCGTGGTATCTCTGACGGCGGGAACGCATGTGTTCAACCTGAACGTCACCGACAATAACGGTGCGACAAGCGCGGTGGACGCGGTTACCATCTATGTGAACGCGCCGCCGATCGCCGATGCGGGTCCGGACCAGAGCCTCAACCTGCCCATGCTGGACGAGAAAGCAATGAAGACTTTTGCCAGCACGATGACCGTTAATCTTGACGGCAGTGGGTCCCATGACCCGGACGGCACAGTCGTGACCTATACCTGGACCGGAATCCCCGACCCGGAGAACAGTGCGCATCCGGCCGTCACACTGGGGGCGGGAACACATGTGTTTACACTGGTTGTCACGGACGACGCGGGCGCGGTCAGCGAGGCGGACACGGTGACCGTCACCATAAACGCTCCACCCGTGGCCCATGCCGGCCCGGACCAGCACGTCAACCTTCCCTTTGCGGTGCAGATGGGCAAGGGAAGCAACATGGTGGAAGTGACACTTGACGGCAGCGCCTCCACTGACAGCGACGGCAACATAGCCAGCTATCTCTGGACCGGCATTCCCGACCCGGGCGATATTGTGAATCCAACCGTCGCACTGGGCGTGGGAGCGCACGAATTCACGCTGGTCGTTACCGACAACGACGGTCTGGCCAGCGACCCCGATACGGTGACAGTTTTCGTCAATTCACCGCCCGTTGCGAATGCCGGACTGGACCAGAACGTCAATCTGCTCCCCGGCAGAAGTTCGGCGAAAGTGCTGCTCGACGGCAGCGCCTCCTATGACTTTGACGGCAGCATTGTCAGTTACACCTGGACCGGTGCGCCCGGTATGCTGAACACCCCGAACCCGATGGTCATTCTGACCGCAGGTGACTACGTGTTCACGCTGGTTGTCACCGATGACAACGGCGCGAGCAGCGCCCTTGACACGGTCGCCGTATCGGTGAACGCGCCGCCCGTCGCGAACGCCGGCCTGAACCAACTTCACACCCTGCCGTTCCTGCTGGACAAAACCCCCAATGCGGGCACGATGGACGTGACTTTGGACGGCAGCGCCTCCTCCGACAGCGACGGAAACATTGCCAGTTACACTTGGACCGGCACGCCCGACCCGGGTGACGTCGTAAACCCGACCGTCACCCTGGGAGCAGGCGTGTACACGTTTGTGCTTGTGGTTACGGATAATGACGGCGCGGTGAGCGCGCCCTCCAGCGTGGTCGTGACGATCAACACGCCGCCCGTCGCCTACGCGGGACCCGACCGGCGGATTGACGTGCCTGAAGGCGTCACAACCGCAGACGTGACGCTGGACGGAAGTCTGTCCTTTGATCCCGATCCCACAGGCGCCATCGTATCCTACGCATGGACCGGCAGCCCCAGTCCGGACAGTATTGCGAATCCAACCGTCACCCTGGGTCTCGGCACCCACACATTCTCACTGACGGTGACGGACGACCACGGTGCCACCAGTCAGGCCAGCATGGTTACTATTGTGGTGAACCAGTTGCCGGTGGCGGAAGCAGGGGAAAACCAGCTTGTCAACTTGCCCTTCATTCAGAACAAGGGTACCGGCCCCCGCACGACGAAGGTGACACTGAACGGCGGTGGGTCCCATGACCCGGACGGCACGATTGTGTCCTATGTGTGGACGGGCACGCCCGACCCGGACGATGTGGAAAGTCCGACCCTCGATCTGGCGCCGGGCGTGTACATATTTACCCTTACGGTCACCGACAACAGCGGGGCGACATCCACCGACACCGTGACAATAACGGTCAACTCGCCGCCCGTTGCCAACGCTGGAACCGATCGCCATATAGACCTGCCCACAGGCGTTACCACGACCGATGTGACGCTGGATGGAAGCGCGTCCTTTGATCCGGACCCAACCGGCTCCATTGTGTCCTACACGTGGACCGGCAGCCCCATTCCCGGTAATGTCGTGAAACCGGTCGTCACCCTGGGCTCCGGAACCCACACGTTCACCCTTACGGTGACGGACAATTACGGTGCCACAAGCCTGGGCAGCACGGTTACGATATCCGTGAACGATTCTCCGGTGGCCAAAGCCGGAGAGGATCAGTTGGTCAACATGCAGTTCATGCCGGTCAAGAACGGGAACTCCGGCACGGTGAGCGTCACATTGGACGGAAGTGGGTCCCATGATCCGGACGGAACGATTGCGGCCTACGCATGGACCGGGACGCCCGACCCGGACGATGTTGTGAAGCCCAATCTTGATTTGGGACCGGGTGTTTACACGTTCTCTCTCGTGGTTACCGACAATGCCGGCGCAGCCAGCGTGGCCGATACCGTAACTGTCACGGTCAACACCCCGCCTGTCGCCAATGCGGGACTCTATCAGCAGATCGATCTGGCTGCGGGCGTTACCACGGCGAATGTGACGCTGGACGGCAGCGCTTCCTATGATCCGGACCCAACGGGCAGCATTGCTTCCTATAACTGGTCCGGTTCCCCCGACCCGGACGATGTCAAGAACCCGGTTGTTACCCTGACTCCCGGAACATACGTGTTTAGCCTGACGGTAAAGGACAATTACGGTGTCGCGAGCCAGTCGAGCATGGTGACCATATTTGTGAACCAGTCTCCGGTTGCCAATGCTGGAAAAGACCAGAATCTCAATCTGCCGCTGCCGCCAACGAAAACGCTTGTTTCGGCCACAATGTCTGTGCAGCTGGACGGCAGCGGGTCCTTCGATCCGGACCCGACCGGCAGCATCGCATCCTACACGTGGACCGGCACGCCCGACCCGGGCGATGTTATGAGCCCAACGGTTTCGCTTGGGGCGGGTGTCCATGTGTTCACGCTGACCGTGACCGACAACAGCGGTGCGGTCAGTGCGGAGGACACGGTGACCATCACGGTGAATACGCCGCCGGTGGCGTCGATTACCGGCACGCCGAACCCGACCCACGCGGACGCACAGAAGCCGGCTGTTCTCACCTACGACCCCAGCGTGCTGTATGGCCTGCAGTTGTACGGAGGCGAAACAGGCATCAGTTTGGACTATCTTGACCCCGCCGACGGCAATGTCACCAAGTCGGTCCCGGTAGTCCTGGCGGGGTATGGCTGGAATATTGTGTATGGCTCCGGATTGGCGGTGGACCCCACGACCGGCATAATGTGGGCCATTATCAATGCCATTGATTCCGACCAGAACGCGCACATGCTTCTGGTTATGCTTGACCCCATTACGGGGGTGGCCGAGTATGTTACCGAGTACACGCCGGACCTGGTGCCCTATGAACTGGCATGCACTGACAACGGCACGCTCTACGCGGTTGCCGCCCCGCCGTCAGCTCCGCAAAAAGCCTTCAGCACTCCGGGGTTATACACTGTGGACAAGAGTGACGGGGCATTGACCGAAGTGTTGGCATTCAACGACTCCGCTGGTTTCGATGCCATTGCGTATGCCCCCGGCTTTGGACTGATGGTTCACGCATACAGAAATACGGCAGGAGACCCGGTGGTGGAGGTGATTAATCTCGGGACGCTGGCAGTGTCGTTGTTCCCGCCAGTTCTGCCGGCCCTGACTTACCAGTGGATCTGGCCCACGGCCCTGGCGTTTGAAGCCGACAGTAATTCGCTCTTCTTGTCGCAGGACCTTGATATGACCGGCGAGTTGTATGCCATCCAGGTGACTCTCCAAGGCGGCATCGACCTGCTGCTTAATGACTCCGACCCGGCCTACGGCGGCCTGGCCTTCGGTTATACCAAGAAGGCCACCGCCCAGGTTGTGCAGTTGAACGGCGGCGCGTCCCATGACGTAGACGGCGACACCATCACCCAATATACATGGTCGGTGACCTCCGCTCCGGCGGGTAGCGCCGTGACGGGCGTGTCCGACCCGAGCATCGTGAATCCAACCCTGACTCCGGATGTTCCGGGTGACTATTTCGTGCGTCTGGTGGTCAACGACGGCAAGACGGACAGCGCGCCGGCCTTCTATGTGGTCACCTACGCGAACACCCCGCCTGTCGCGGTTGCCGGAAACGATGTGGTCGTTCCCTTTGGACCCACGGCGGAGGCCTGCCTGGACGGTTCCGCCTCCTATGACGTGGACTACGACGCGCTGACCTACACTTGGACGGTGACCGATTCGGGCGGTTACTCGGTGCCCGGGTTCTTCCGTCCGTCCGATTCCGCCGCGGCCGCGTGCTTCATTTTCACCCAAACCCCGGAGCCCGGGAACTACCTGTTCACGCTGAAGGTCGACGACGGCAACGGCGGGACAGACACCGACACTGTCACCGCCAGGGTTAACGCGCCGCCGGTAGCCGATGCGGGTACGGGTCAGGCAGTGAATATACCGCCCGGCGACACAATTGTGAACGTGATACTCGACGGCAGCGCCTCGACAGACAGTGACGGCACCATCGCCAGTTACGTCTGGACCGTCGTGTCCGGCCCAGTCGGCGCGCCCGACCCGGCCGACACGGTGAGTCCGACGGTTTCCCTGGCTTCGGGTGACTATGTGTTCTCGCTCCTAGTGACGGACAACGATGGTGCGACAAACACCGCCTCGGTGAATGTCTCGGTGAATGCATCACCAGTTGCCGACGCAGGTCCGGACGAAGAAGTTCCGCTCCTGAACGATGCTCCCACGATTTCCTTCAACTTGGACGGAACGCTCTCGACGGACAGTGACGGCACCGTAGTCACGTACCTCTGGTCATGCGACAACCACCCTGAGGTGGTGGTTCCGCCTTCGCTGACCGCGTTGACGCCGGTCGAACTGGGGCCCGGCGTTTACAACTTCTCGCTGCAGGTTGTGGATGATGATGGGGCGTCCAGTGCGGTCGAAAAGGTGCAGGTCACGGTTTTTGAGGAGGTTCCAGAGTAAGAAGCGGAAGACTTGAGGCACTTTCAGCGGCCGTGCTGCCCCGTGCAGCACGGCCGCTTTTCATTCTCAAACGCCATTTCCATTTGCTGTTCCATCTCCCGCCGTTCCTTCCCTGTTTGCTTTCCGCACCCTGTGCCTTTATCCCCGTCCCCCCCGCAGTACATAATAGGCGGGCGAAACACCATGCACGCGAAAGTAATCCAGACATGTCCCTAGCACTCTTGAGCCTGCTGACCCTGTGCCCCGCGTTCACCCTCACCGCGGTTGCACCTCCGCAGCCCTACGGCGTCCTCCCCAGTGAACGGCAGCTTAAATGGCATGAGTTGGAGTTCTACGGCTTCATCCATTTCACCACCAACACCTTCACCAACAAAGAATGGGGTTACGGCGACGAGTCGCCGTCTGTATTCGACCCAACGGATTTCAACGCCGTCCAGATTGTTGGCGCCGCCCGCGCGGCCGGCATGAAGGGCCTTGTTCTCACCTGCAAGCATCATGATGGATTCTGCCTGTGGCCTTCAAAATACACCGACCATTCGGTGGTGCAAAGCCCCTGGCACGGCGGCAAGGGCGACGTGGTCCGTGAAATATCCGATGCCTGCCACGAACAGGGACTCAAGTTCGGTGTCTACCTTTCGCCCTGGGACCGCAACCAGGCCATCTACGGCCGCCCCGAATACATCGATTATTACCGAAACCAGCTGCGCGAACTGCTCACCAATTACGGGCCCATCTTCGAGGTCTGGTTTGACGGCGCCAACGGCGGCGACGGCTATTATGGCGGCGCCAAAGAAAAACGGAGTATTGACCGCACCACCTACTATGACTGGGACACGACCCGCCAAATCGTCCGCGAACTCCAGCCGGACGCCATGATGTTCAGCGACGTCGGTCCGGACATTCGCTGGGTTGGCAACGAGAGTGGCTACGCCGGCGATCCCTGCTGGGCCACATACACCCCGCATGGCACCGACGGCCAGGCTCCCTGTCCCGGCCAGACCAAGTATCAGGAGGGCGAAAACGGCACGCGCAATGGCGAACTTTGGATACCCGCCGAGGTCGACGTTTCCATTCGTCCCGGCTGGTTCTATCATGCCAAGGAGGATAAGAAAGTTCGCACGCCCGAGAACCTGATGAAAGTCTACTTCGAGTCCGTCGGGCGCGGTGCGAATCTCATTCTCAACCTGCCGCCTGACAGGAGCGGCCAAATCAACGCGATTGACCTTGCATCGCTCCGCGAGTTCGGCCGCCGTCTTGAAGCCACTTTCGGCACCGATCTGGCCCGTGGCGCCAAGGCCGAAGCCGGCAATGTCCGCGGCAACGACGACCAATACGCTGCCGCCCGCGTCAATGACGGCGACCGCAACAGCTACTGGTGCGTCGACGACTCCCAGTTGACACCCGAACTCACGCTGGGCTTGGGCAAGAAGGTCACGTTCAATGTTGTGAGCCTTCGTGAGTTTCTGCCACTTGGCTTGCGCGTCGAAGACTGGGCGCTTGACCAGTGGGACGGCAAGGAGTGGAAAGAGTTTGCCAAAGGAACCGGCATCGGCAACCGCCGCCTCTGGCGCGGCGATGACGTCACCACCGACAAGGTGCGCCTGCGCATCTCGAAAGCCGCCGCCTGTCCGGCCATTGCGGAGTTCGCGCTGCATGCGGAGGCGAAATAGCCGCCGCGCCGCGAAGGCAGTTCATTAGTCACGCTCGTACTCGTAGTACTTGGTGAAGTAGTTTGCGGCTTCTTCCCATCCGAGGCCGGGGTAGACGTAGTTGGTGGGCCGCTTTCCGTTGCGGTTCAGGTATAGGTGGAGGCGGAGTTTTCCGTCCACCTCGGTCATGACACCGATGTCGGGAATGCCATCCGGTGTGCGGGTGAACCCTTCGCCGGTGGCGCTCCGGCCGATGAAATCAGCCACCCGCACGCAGGTTGACACGCCGTTTGGTTTGTCCGGGACGGCGAGGTCAAACAGTTTTTCGTGGCCGCTATAGATAGACGCGGGGGCGTAGAACACAAGTTCGTGATAGCCGTCCCCCGTCCAATCCACTGAAAACGCGGTGGAACTGGGGGTATACAGGGCGGCCATCGTCCCATCCTGATTTAGCATCACCTGTGGCCCGCCGGCCTTGTAGTGTATTTGCGCCAGGAGTTGGAACTGGCGGCGCAGGCGCTCGTCCTTGGGGAAGAAGTAGCCGCCGATCAGATATTCGAAATGTTCCCCGGTGACTTCCCAAAGGCAATTGCCCGAGGCGTCGTACAACCCGACGCCGGCGGCGTCGCAGTAAGTGATTCCGATGTACCACTTTCCTTTTTGCCGAATGGGCACGATGCCGTCCACGTGCCCGCCGTACCACAGCACGGTGGAGGGCGAGCGCAACGTTGCACGCACCGTGCCGTCGCCGTTCAGGATTGTCGCGCCGGCAAGGATTTCGTCCCGGCCGTCATCGTCCAGATCCACTGCGGCAGTCCGGTGCGCCAACATGAACCCGCCCGGATTGCGGGAGTGCCATAACAGGTTAAGGTCCTCATCGAAGGCCCACAGGCAATGGTAGGCGTCCTTGAGCACGAGATCTTTGCGGCCCTTGCCGCGCAGATTGGCGATGGTAATGCAGTCGCTCGCATCGAGCGAGCCGACCGCGATTTTCTTTTCCACGGTGCCGGTCTTGCCGTCGAACTGGAAGAGAAAGCCGTCGGTGGCCATGAGCAGCTTGTTGCGCGCCGTGCCCTGCTTGAGATCGTAAACCACAAACGCCGCCGAAGAGCCGCGCCCGAAACCGAGAGGGGCAGGCGGCGTGACCGGACTCTTCCAATGCCAGAGCAGCCGCCCATCCAGGTCCTGCACGGCAAAGGAAGCTACCCGGTTTCGGTCGGTCGCTTCAACGTAATAGGCTGCATTGATGATTTCCACCTGCCCGTCGCCCGTCAGGTCGCCGGCGATCCAGAAGTAACCGCCGCATTCAGTGTCGAGGTTGACACTCCAGTCGGCTTTCAGCAACTTCGGTGAATCGGCCGCAAAGTGAGGGTCGGCCGTATGATCGCACAGGGTGTAACCGCCCTTCTTCTCCAGGTTGTCCAGTGAGTTGCGGTAATAGGCGGGCCCCCGCACAATGACGGCCATGTATCCCATGCACAACACCCCGGTGAGCATCAGCCCGCATGCGAAGAGAAGAACCCTTTTCATGATACTGAGGCGGGCCTCCGCGCGCCGGAGCCACAGCGCCGCAGACAGGGCCGCCACTGCGGACGAGACGGGCAGGATGCCGTTGCCCAGCAGTTTCGAGGGCAGCAGGTCAAAGTAGAGGCTTTTCACGCTGGGATAGAGCGCGGCCAGTGTGGCGGCGCACAGGGTTGTCTGCAGAAGGAGTAGCGCCGCGACAAGGACACCCGGCACAATGCCGCGGCGGGTTCTTGCTGTGGCGGAATGGATGAGGGCTGCTACCGAAACGGCCTGGATCACCGCGAGTACTGCAAACGCCACGGAGAAAGAGCGCTCGCCAAGGGGAAGCATGCGTGAAACGTATCCGTTCATCAATGGCCATACAGCACGCATCGAGATGAGCGTGAACAGGGTCAGCAGCCCGAACAGTACGGCGAGCACGTGGAGGAAAAATCCGATGGAATCGGCCTTGCATCTTTCATTATTGACCACGGCTGTCCGCCTCTGTTGGGGAAAGGGAAGAATCTGGAGGATTATGCCATGTTGGCGGCAGGCGAAGCGCGGAGCCGCAAGGGTCCGGCTCAACGTTGGGCCAGGCGCGATGATTCTGCATCCGGCCAACCGTGTACACACACGGGGCTCGTCGCAATCCTTCCGACCTCCATTCACGGGTGTCTTTCTGCAGTCCTGTTTGCCATGATGTGGCTTTTCGTCACAGCCCGCTCAAACTTGCCACTCTCCGGTTTCTCGGCCACTTCTCGGCAATATCCTACCCGGGACAAGCCGGGACCCGGATTGCCAAAGTTGCTGCATCTCCTCTTGATGGTTCTGGCAAAGAGAAAGCCGCCGCGGCCAGCGTTGCGCTGACCTCGGCGGCTTTCGACTTGGCTATGCTGCACACCCTGTGGCGGGCGGGGTCCTTTTTCTGCCCCGCACGGGTTCTACAACTTCCTGCCTCCCTGGCCGGTGACGAAGAGGAACACGCCGGCGGAAAGAGACAGCAGCAAAGCATCGCCGCCCGATTTGCCCAACGGTCCGCCCGAAGACGTGCCGGCCGGACGCCTGCCAAAGCATCCCGTCGGGGTGTCGTTTCCAGACTCACCTTCTCCTTCAGTGGCCGACGAAGCGCTGACCGTTACGCTGACCGTGTTCGAGTAGGCTGAGGTGCCCGATGCATTCACGGCGGCCGCCCGGTAGTGGTACGTGCCTGCCGCCGTCGGCGTGTCGACATACGAGTTGCTGTCAGCCGGCACCGTGGCAATTGTGGCGCACTTCGTCTCGTCGTCGGTGAACCGCTCGATAACAATTGAGGTCGCGTTGACCGCGGTGGCCGTCCATGTCAGGACAACTTGCGGCCCCGACTGGGCCTTAGCCGTTCCGGCCTTCGCCACCGGTTGGACCGTCGCCGTCAGGTTGGCTGGGGCCGAGGGGACTTCCACGACGACGGGGTCAGACATCGACCGAACGGTCACGCTCGGGAACTCGGCACCGTAACCGACCATGTTCTCCGCAACGACCCTGTACTGGACCAGCATGTCCGCCGGGTAGGCCGTGTCTGCAAAGGTGCGCGTCCCGTGGGTGTTGGGCTGGTCCAAGGGGGATGGAACCGTTGCGAGGTCCTTCCAGTTGCCCCCGGTGTCAGCGCCTTGGACCACGAACGCCGTCTCGTTTATGGAGTTGTCGGTCCAAGTGAGGACGAGACTGGTATTGTTGCCCCTTCCGGCGATGGTGTAGGCGAGACCGTCCGGTCTGTTCGGGGGAATCGCCACCAGGACGGGCCGCATCATGTCCATCTCTTCATGGCTGAGAATGTGACAGTGGTACATGTATTCCCACCCGAAATTCACAAGTTGGTTGGTGATGGGGTTTGTCGGGTTGCCTTGGGGATCGACATTGTTGAACATGGAGGTGTCGCCGATCGGCATCATCGGATTCATGGGGCGTATGGCATTGGGAAGTTCGAAAGGCACCACCGGGAGGACTGGCCGCAGCGCAACAAGGGTGTCCTCCAGCGGGCTCGTGCGCACAGTGTCCTTCCAGCCCAGCTCATTAGGGTCGGGCTGAATGATGATATTGTCCCAGGTGACCCGGTTGAGCAATTGGACGTCGAAGAGATGGAAGTGTATCGGGTGTGTATCCACGCCGTTGTGGGTAATCTTCCAAATCTGCGTGCCGTCCGCCGCTGTGATTGGCGTCACCTTAATGTCGGCATTGGGCAGGTTCGTGCCGTCGATGATCTCCGTGGGGGGGTTAACGAACGGAAAGAGCGTCACGTTTTGCGCGGCCGGGGTTGCCGGTACGGCTTCAATGCCGAGGGTCGCCTGCATGCGGCCATACTCGTCAAACGAGGTGGAGTTCATCTCGTCGTGCAGCGCTTTCGGCTCAAGCTTGATGGAGAGCTTCTTGTCCGGCGCCGCCAGGGTGTTGAACCCAAAAAGGTCACCGCCCTGCTCCGAGATCCGCGCAAAACCGTCGCAAATGTCAAAAGGATTTGCGGGGTCGTTGCACCAGCTGCTGGAAGCGAAGTTCATGCCGTAGGCTGAGTTGTAGGCGGCCTGGCCGACGATGATCGGGTGCTGGCCGGATTCGAACACGCCCGAACCGTCTGCATGGTGCCGGAAGGCGCTTTCAAGGGCGGTGAGGTCAAACGGCTTGGCCGGTTTGCCGGCGATCTTGACCTGCATGATGGTGCGGGTGTTGGGGCCATAGCCGGGCAGGGTTGTCGGTGCGCCGGACGGACTCAGGTCCGGGTCTCCCGTGTAATAGTCATAACCGGCGACCCGGGCGGGGAAAGCGGCGGGCGCGTCGTTGTAGAGGATCAGCGTCTTGCCCGCGTACTGTGAAAAGTCGACGATGACATCAGCCCGCTCCGCGCAGGCGACCGTCAGGGAGTGCTTGTCCACGTTGCCCACATCGAAACGGGTGGGATCGATGATCCAGGTTATGGGCTGGTTGGGAATGACCGCGGGCGCGGGAAGGAAACCACCCTCGCTGGCAATCTGAATCCAGTCGGGTCCCGGAGGGCTGTAGTCGGTGTCGGGCGTTGGGAACACGTTCGGATCGAGCTGTGCGGCCGCCACCTCGGCGGGTTTAAGCGCCACCTCGCTGTCAGTTCCCGTTCTCGGGTCGGCCACATACCACTGCAGGTTCCAGAAGCGGTCATTGGCCGCATTCAAAATGCGGAAGCGGTAAGCCTTCGGCTCAAACGTGACTGTGGGGTAGGCCGTTCCGTTGACGAGCGGCGTGTCGTTGAACTGTTCCATGCCCACCGAAATGTTCGGCGTGCCCGGAATCTGGGCCGGCTCGCAGTAGGGCGGGACCTGGTACTGCCAGGTGGCCGGATCGTCCAGATTGGCGGGCACCGCCAGCGGCTGGCTGAAGGGCGGGTCCGCTTTCGGGTCCATATTGTAATAGGGGTTGGCGATTGTGCCATGCGGCGGCATGTAGGGCGGCCAGAACCAGGGACCGTACATCCAGCGCCCGTATGCGCTCATGCCGCTCGGGTCACTGGGGTTTTGGGCCGGCATGTAGACGTGGTGCTGCCACAGATTGCCATGGCCGCCCCAGCGACTTTCGTCCCAGGTCGGGTCCTGTTCCGCAAGCTGGGCGGTCTCAGGCACGAAAGTCCGGTCCTGAATGACAAGCAGGGTCCCCGTTCCCAGTTCCGGGAACAGGCCGGCCGGGCCGAACAGTTTCTGGTCGGTCGGGTCGGTGATCAGGTAGCCGGCGGCCTCCCCGGCGTAGACGTTGAGGCGGGTTATTCCCCAGGAATGGTCGTGGTAGAAGAGCAGCCGGGCGCTCTGCTGGTTCGTGTAGTAGAAGGTCGTGCAGCCGTCGGTGGGGCTTGTCGTGTCGGGCACACCGGGCACGTTGACCATGTCAGGCACATCGCGGACATCGACGCCCTGCGGCCAGGGGGTCTTCTCGTTGGCCGGGGTTATCCACTGGTGCGGGGTGCCGTCACTGATCCAGGGGGAGGTTCCGCCATGCAGATGCGGCACGGCACGATTGTCCTTGAAGCAGTTGGAGTCCTCGCCCTTTGATGCCCGGGTACACTCACAGTCGCGGACCATATCCGTGACTGTTCCCTCGTCTGCCGGAGGCATCATGGCCATCGGGCCCATGCCCGAACCCATCATGGAGGAGTCCACCGGCAGGAAGAGATCGCCTCCCGAGCCGGTCGGCAGCAGGTTGTAGAACACAACCCGAACCGCTTTGTCCTTCGTTGCGACGATGACCGGTCCGAGCATATGGGGTTCGTCGACTGCAAATGCCTGGCTGCCGTCGGGCATCAGTGCAG
>CAIJOU010000419.1 GCA_903822375.1 Candidatus Hydrogenedentota bacterium | reverse complement strand
TTCGCGTAGGTGTATTTTTCGCGATCGTTGCGATATTGTTGAGCCAATTCACGCTTAAGAGCGGCATATTCGCGCGCCGTATCGGGATGCGCGACAAGGTAATCCCGAAAGGCGAGACCTTCCCACAGACGGTGTCCCGGCGGCGCCACATGCACATGGTGCGCGCGCGGGCCGTTCAACCGCTCCCGCTTGATGAAGATCATGTGGTCGCCATACCACCAGTACTCCCAGCAGTCCCGGTTTAGCGCGGGTATCAGGCAACGGCGCGCGTCCTCAAACGACGGGGCTCCAACCAGGATGTCGATCACTGGCTTCGCGGGCATCCCCGGCACGGAGGTGCTGCCGTAGTGCACAATGTGGTCCACCCCGCCCGGAAGTATCCCGCGCAACCAGTCCGCCATATCCTCAAACTGCGCCGGCCATGACGGGTCGTATTCCGCCAATGCTATGGCATCCTCCTCACTCAGCACGGTGCGGGCACCGATACGGGCGTTCGCTGTCATCCAGAACGAACGCAACGCCGGCAGGTCCGAAAGCATGGTGGATTGAAACTCGCCGACACAGAATGGACCGGAATCATCCCGCCAGAGCCAGTCCAAAGGAAAACGTTCTTGCGTGCCCCCCGTCCCAATGACCTCCACAAACCTGTCGCCCAGTGACAGGCCGACCATTCAGTCGGGTATCCCATCCAAACACCTGACCTCAACACCCAGAAACTGCCACAGCCGTTCGCCATCCAACATCGCGCGAAAGCCGACCAAACGGGACAGACCACCGGCACGGTTCACTTCCGTCAGCAACCGGGGAACCAGTGCCCTGTAAAAAGCCTCTATTTTATCGTCGTCCATCGTCTTGACCGGGAAGAGGCCGGATTCACCGACAAGGAAGATAGAAGATTGTTTCATTAGTTATGAATTCCGTGCCCTCGGCAACTGGAGCATACATGAAAGGTTCGCATGCAGGGAGTTTGATGTCCCAGTCCCACAATGGCAGACCATCCTGCGGGGCCATTGGATTTGGCTCTATTCTTAATGAATATAGTTATAAAATGACTATATTCGACAAATCTCGCCATCCTCGTAGTTGCACTCTTCCTTTCGGTAGCTTACACTGCCATATATAATCCTTGACACCCAAGTTGCCCCGAAACACTTTCTGCCTTAATCTTGGGCATTTTCAACCACAACACCACGGACCACACACCCATCATGAATGACAGCCATATTACGACCATTGCCCAGAAGCTCAAACTGCAGACTGGGCAGGTTCGAGCCGCAGCCATGCTGTTCGCCGAGGGCGGGACCATTCCCTTTGTGGCCCGGTACCGTAAAGAGGCGACGGGATCGCTCGACGAGGTGGCGCTGACGGGCATCCGCGACCAGTTGGACCAGCTTGCCGAACTGGACAAGCGGCGCGAGGCGATCCTGAAATCGCTGGAAGAGCGTAATCTCCTCACGGACGGACTCAAGGCGGACGTACTCGGTGCCGAGACGATGTCGGCGCTGGAGGACGTCTATCTCCCCTACCGTCCCAAGCGCCGCACGCGCGCCACCATTGCGCGGGAGAAGGGGCTGGAACCACTTGCACTAACGTTGCTGGAACAAAAGATTACGGACCTCTCCGGCGCGGCACAGGTCTACGTGAACCCCAAGAAGGGCGTCGCCGACGTGGCGGAGGCGCTGCAAGGCGCGCGGGACATCCTTGCCGAAATGCTCAGCGAAGACCCGCAGGTGCGCGGCCGCGTCCGTGACCTGTTCCTCTCCCGGGGCGTTTGTGAGTCCAAGGTGGCGAAGAACAAGGAGGAGGAGGGCGCCAAGTACCGGGATTACTTCGACTGGTCCGAACCGGCAGCCAAAGCACCTTCGCATCGGCTGCTGGCCATGTTCCGCGGGGAAAACGAGGGATTCCTTTCCCTGAGCGTAGCCCCGCCGGAGGAAGAGGCACGTGCCTTGATGGCGGATGCGCGTATCACGGGCTCGGGACCGGCCTCGGAGCAGGTCTCTCTGGCCATAGAAGATGGGTACAAGCGGTTGCTGGGACCTTCGCTCGAAACGGAAGTGCGCGCCGAACTGAAGCGCCGGGCCGATGCGGAGGCGATTCGCGTGTTTGCGGACAACCTGCGCGAACTGCTGCTGGCCGCGCCGCTGGGACGGAAGAACGTGCTGGCGCTTG
>CAIJOU010000418.1 GCA_903822375.1 Candidatus Hydrogenedentota bacterium | reverse complement strand
TGACCCAGAAGCTTCTGCACCTCGTACAAGGACGCCCCGCCCGAGATGGCCAGGCTCGCGAAGCTGTGCCGCAGGTCGTGGATGCGCAGCTCGGTCCCGAGTTTGGCGGCCTTGCGGATCTCGCGGAACGCGCGCATGGGATTCACCAGCGGCGCAAGCCGCCTGTGCCCCGGGAACACGTACGGGTGGTCGCGCTCGCGCAGCGCCCACATCTCCTCGATCACACCCCTGGCCAGCTCGTTGAGGTACACCGTGCGCTTGCGGCCGCTCTTGGTCCGCTCCAGGTAGACCGTGTTCTGCTCGCGCTCCACGCAGCGCCAAGGCAGCGTCATCGCCTCCCCTCTGCGCAGGCCGGTGAAGAGCAGGAAGCGGATCAGCCCCGCGACGCTGGGGTTCCCGATGAATTCGTGCACTTGGCTCCAAATGCCTGACAACTCCATTGGGAACAGGGATAATTCGACGCCATGAGCGTTGTGCGGGAGTCAGTGCTGAATCCCTCGCCGAAACAGTTGAATCTCAGAGACCGCGTCACCCCACAAACAAAAAAAAACAGGCACCCACGATTTCTCGTAAGTGCCTGTCTCATATTTGGTAGCGGGGGTAGGATTTGAACCTACGACCTTTGGGTTATGAGCCCAACGAGCTACCAGGCTGCTCCACCCCGCGTCAGGGTCGTTATCAACATACGAAGTATACCATCCGAAGGGGGGGCATTCAACTTTACCGCGAAGCGCAAGATGGGAAACTTTACATATCCCGCTTTTCAGGGACAGTTTTTTCGAGGATCCCTTGCCGAAGCCCCTGGGCCGGAACCTCGTACAGAATGGCCAGAGCTACCCAATCATCCCTTTCCCGACCCCAATCTTCCCCCATTTCTCAACGCCCCCAGTCCTTCGCTATAATCCTCTCGTCCCGCGCGGCGGGGCAGGGTACCTGTTTCCCCACAGTGGAGGCTCCCGGATGCGTTCTATTCTCTTGACAAGCACCGGATTGGTGTGTGTTTTGGCCGTCGGTTTGGTGGCCGTGGCCCCGTCGGCGCGGACGCAGGAGCCGAATACGGGCAGCCCCTTGGTGGTGCTGGAACCCAAACCCGACACCTTCCAGGCGGAATGGATCGCGCCCGGTCCGGACCTGCACTCCGACGCCGTCGGCCAGGCGTTCTACCTCCGCCGCAAGTTCACCACGGAACACCCAGAATCCTTCAACCGCGTCTACGTCACCGGCGACAGCCAGTATGTCCTCTGGATAAACGGCCGGGAAGTGTTTCGCGGCCCCGCCCGCTTCGACCCGCAGCACCATGTCTACGACACACTCGACCTGTCCGGCGTCGTGACCAGGGGTGAGAACACGGTTGCGGCGATGGTGATGTATTGGGGCTTGGAAACCAATGAAATCCCCTATTTCCAGTGCAGCGCCAAGCCCGCATTCCTGTTCGACTCCCCCGAACTGAAGTCGGACGCCACGTGGCGGGTGCTCATCAGTCCCGGCCATATGGGTGGAGGCCATGAAAGCACACGCGGCGGCGGCGCCGCCTTCTGGTACGAGCGTGTTGATGGGCGCGTGCTGCCCGTGGGTTTTGAGCAGGCCGGTTTTGACGATGCCGGCTGGAGCCGTGCGCGCATTCTGTGCCGTGCCGAGAAGTGGGGCGACCACACCGACACGTACACGCCCTGGAAACTCTATCCCCGCCGCATCCCAAGCCCCGAAATGCGGCCCGCCGAGTCATGCACCCCGGTGCAGTCCGGCGTTGTGGAGGGGAAACGCGAAACGCCGCCCTTTTCCTTCAAGGTCACGGCAGACGCCACTTCGGTTCCGGCCCTGCCCTTTGTGGTGCCCGGCGACGGCAAGACCCACTACCTCGTGCTGGATGCCGGGCGTCTGGTCAACGGCTATGTAGCGCTCGACATGGAAGGCAGCGCAGGCGACGCCGTGGAGGTCATGTACGCCGAGGCGCCCATGAAGGACGGCGACAAGTCCCGCCGCGACGTGCTGGGCGACCTGCGTGTCGAGGGGTCCAACGACACCTACTTCCCGCGCGACGGTCGCCAGACCTATGAGCCTTTCATCCAGCGCACCTTCCGCTTCGTCCGCGTCGCCGTGCATGCCACGAAACCCTTCACCATTCACGGCATGTCCTACCGCTGGACCGGCTACCCCTTCGTCGAACGGGGCAAGTTTGCCTGTTCCGACGAGAAGCTCAACAAAATCTGGCAGACCGGCTGGTATACCCAGCGCATGTGCGCCTTCGACACCTTCCAGGACTGTCCCTATTACGAACGTCTCCAGTACGGCGGCGACACGCGCATCCAGGGCCTCATCAGCCTGTACGGGTCCGGCGACGCGCGTCTGCTGGCCAACGCCGTACGCCAGTTGCAGGCATCGGCGTTGCCCGAGGGCCTGATCCAGTCGCGCTATCCAAACCACACCTTCCAGGTCATCCCCGGCTACTCGCTCTGCTGGATTCAAATGCTCAACGACCACTACCAGCACACGGGAGACCTGGACCTGGTCCGCGAAAGCATCCATACGGTGGATAATATCCTGCGCTTCTACGAGCGCCACATCACCGATCAGGGCTTCGTGTCGAACCTGCCCTATTGGAACTTCTACGACTGGACCTACGAGAAGAGCGGCGTGCCCGATGCGGACGCGGAGAACTGCTCCGTCAGCACCATGCATTACAAAGGCGCGCTCGACATTTCGGTGGGGCTTTTCGAAGCACTCAACGACCCGCTCACGGCCCAGCGCTACCGCGCCCTGTCGGAGCAGATCGCGACCGGCGTCAACCTGCGCGCTTGGGACGAGCAGGCCGGGCTCTACCGCGACGGCATCGCAACCAAGACCTTCAGCCAGCACGTCAACGTGTTTGCCGTGCTTTTCGGCCTGGCCGATGATGCCCGCTGCAAGCGCATCTCCGAACGGCTCTTCACCGATTCGGCTCTGCGAGGCACCACCTTCTACTTCGCCCATTATCTGCACGAGGCGGCCGAAAAGCTGGGCAAGCCGGAATACGTGATCAAGGACCTTGACCGCTGGCAGGGCATGCTCGACCTTGGCACGACCACCTGGTGGGAGACGCCCAAGGAACCGCGCAGCGAGTGCCACGCATGGTCTGCCACGCCCACCTACCGGCTCATGGAAATGGTGCTCGGCGTGCGTCCCGCGGCCCCGGGCTTCAAAAAGGTTGTCATCGAGCCGCGCACGGTCGGTCTTGCCTGGGCGGAAGGCGTAGTGCCCACGCCGCACGGCGACATCAAAGTGCGCTGGGAGAACGGCGCCAAGCTGGCGGTGGACGTGACGCTGCCCGACGGAGTCACCGGCGAGGTTGTGCTTCCCGGCGGCCTGCGCAAAGCGGTACAATCCGGTACGGCGCGGGTGACGCAGTAACGCCAACGGCTTCGGGAGAGGTTTTATGGGCGCAGTGAATTCGGTTCTTAGATTTTTCGGAACGAGGTCCGATGCTCCGCTGATTCAGGACGAGCGGGTGGTTCGGAGCATCTACACGTTCAAGCGCTGGTCCGTCTTCCTGTCGATCCTCTTCGGCTACAGCACCTTCTATGTCTGCCGACAGGTCTTCTCGGTTACGAAGAAGTCGATGCTCGACGGCGGCATACTCAACGCCGACCAGATGGGCAACATCGGCGCGATCATGCTGATCACCTATGCGCTGGGCAAGTTCACAAACGGCTTCCTGGCCGACCGTGCCAACGTGCGCCGTTTCATGCCCACCGGCCTGCTGTTGGTGGCGGCCATGGTCATGTTCTTCGGATTCAGCCACTACTATATTCTCTTTCTGGTGCTGTGGGCGCTCCACGGTTGGTTTCAATCCATGGGCGCGGTGGTGTGCGGCGTGTCGCTTTCGCAATGGTTCAGCAACCGTGAGCGCGGCCGCTTTTACAGCGCCTGGAGTTGCTCGCACAGCCTGGGCGAGGGCTTCAGCATTTACGGCACGGCCCTGGTCGTCACCTGGTACGGTTGGCGCTCCGGCTACTTCTTCTCCGCCGCATTTGCGGCAATCATCGCGTTGATTCTGTACCGGACCCTTGCCGACCGCCCCACCACCTACGGTCTGCCGGCCGTGTCCGACTTCAGAAACGACCACGCAGAGATCGTCCCACTGAACGATCATTCCGTCGGCAGCGCGCAGCGGGAGGTGTTCCGCAACCCTTACGTCTGGATCGTGTGCTTCGCGTCGTTGACCATGTACGTCACCCGATACGGCATGACCAGTTGGGGGCCGCTCTACATGCAGGAGTCCAAGGACTACTCGCTGGTGGCGGTGGGCGGGCTGTTCTTCGTGGCCAAGATATTTGAGACCTTCGGCACCTTCGCTTCGGGCTTCATTTCGGATTTGCTGTTCAAGTCCAAGCGCAATGTCGTCACTATCGTCTGCTGTCTATTCATGGTTATCGGACTGGGCATCTTTGCGATGACGCCCACAACCTTTGCGGGCAAACTGGATCGGGGACTTTTGGCCAACATGGAGGCCGGGGCCGTCAAACCCGAGATCATCGGCGCGCTGGCCGGTCTGGGATTGCATCCCGGCGACAACGCCCAGGTGACCCCGGTCAAGGACGCCAAGCAGCCGGAGTGGACGGTGAACACGCCCTCCTGGATGCCGGACTGGATGCCCAACTGGCACGGTTGTCGCATAGTGGACGCTGAAGGCAGTCTGCGCGTGTACAAAAACTACCGCGTCGAGCATCTGATCGGCGCCTCCATCTACGGCATGGGCATAGGCTGTCTGATTGCCTTCCTGGGCGGCCTCATCGCCATAGACATCTGCTCCAAGAAGGCCAGCGGCGTGGCCATGGGGACGGTTGGCCTGGTCAGCTACATCGGCGCCACGCTGCAGGAAAAGATTAGCGGCAGACTCATTGAGGGCCATAAAATCGTCGTGGGCGGCATGCCGAGCCACGACTTCACCCCGGTCATGACCTTCTGGTTCTGCTCGGCCGTCCTCTGTCTCATCCTGTCCTGTTTCCTTTGGAACGCCAAACCGCGGGATTAACACTGGGACCGCCTTTACTGACCGTGCAGGCGTCCCGTCGGCTGAACAGCGAAGACAGCCGGCGAGACGCCGGCCCTCCCGGCAACAACTAACTTTTAGCCCTTTTAGCATGATATACTCCCTCCGCCTTTCCGGCCGGAGGGGCTTCTGGAGAAACGCCTTGAAAACAGCGGTGCATTTTGGCGCGGGCAATATCGGCCGCGGCTTCCTGGGACAACTTTATTTCGAATCGGGCTACCGCACGGTGTTTGTGGATGTGATGGAGCCCGTGGTGGACGCTTTGCGCGCCCGCAATTGCTATCCCATCGACATCGTCGACGAGAAGCCCGAGCGCATCCTTGTCGAGCATGTTGACGCCGTCAACGGCCGGGACTTGGATGCCGTGGCGGAAGTGATTGCGGGGGCGGACATTGCCTCCACCGCCGTGGGCGTGAACGCCCTGCCGTATATCGTTCCCGCGCTGGCCAAAGGGCTGCAGCGCCGTTTTGAGCAGGTCGGCGCGCCGCTCGACATCATCGTCTGCGAGAATCTCATCCACGCGGGTTCTTTCCTGCGCGAAAAAGTGCGCGACCAGTTGCCCGAATCCTGCCATGCCGCGCTCGACGCCCAGGTGGGCTTTGTGGAGGCGTCCATTGGGCGCATGGTGCCCGTCATGACTGCGGCGCACAGGGCGGCGGACCCGCTTCTGGTCTGCGTGGAGGCCTATTGCGAACTGCCGGTAGACCGCGATGCGTTTCGCGCACCCATCCCGGAAATCGCCCATCTCAAGCCCATCTCGAACTTTGAAGCCTATGTGGAGCGCAAGCTGTTCGTGCACAACATGAGCCATGCGGCCACGGCCTACTTGGGCAAGTTGCAGGGCCACGAATATATTTGGCAGGCCATTCGCGACGAAAAGGTGCGCGAACTGGTTGCCGCCGCGACAGCCGAAAGCTGCGAGGCCTTGGCTCGGCGCCGGGGAATGGACCGGGCCGAATTGGAGGCGCACAGGCTTGACCTCGAGCGCCGCTATCACAACAAGGCACTGGCCGACCAGGTCGAGCGCGTTGCGCGCGATCCGGTGCGCAAACTCGGTCCTGACGACCGGATCATTGGCGCGGCGAAACAATGCGTGGAGGCCGGTGTGGAACCGCGGTACATCTCTCTGATTGCCTCAGCGGCCATGCACTACGAGAATCCCGACGACCCCGGCGCCGTTCGTGTGCGGGAACTGTACCGCAGCGGCGGCACTTCGGCCGTACTGAAAGAAATTGGCAAGATTAACGCCGGCAATCCCATCATTGCGTGGGTCGCCGACGGCGAGGAACAACTCCGCCGAGATGGCTGGATAAACTGAGGAACGAGTCATGCAGGAAATCGTGCTGCCCAAGATGGGCAACTCCGTCGAGGAGGCGGAGATCGTAAAATGGTTCAAGAACGAGGGAGACCCCGTCAAGGAGGGTGAGCCGCTCTTCTCCATACAGACCGACAAGGCCGAGGTCGAGTGCGAATCGACCGCATCGGGTATCCTGCGCAGGATTCTGGTGCCCGCCGGCGTGGAGCGGCCCGTGCTTACGGTCGTCGCGCTGGTCGGTGGCGCCGATGAGGCGCTGCCCGACCTGTCCGCCTATGGCGTGAGCGGGGGAGGGGCCGCGACCCCGGTGCCCGCTGCGCCGGCTGCCGTGGCCACGGTCGCCGTTGCCGCGCCGGTCGCCGTTGCGTCGGCGTCGGACGGTCCCGTTTCACCGCGTGCCCGCAAGCTGGCCGCCGAAAAGGGCATTGACCCCGCGCTTGTGCCCGGCACCGGCGTGGGCGGTCGGGTCATGGCGGAGGACGTTGAAGCCTATGCCGCTTCCGCAGGTTCCGTAAAGGCGACGCCCGTCGCGAAGCGCGTTGCCGAGAATGCCGGTGTGGACCTGCGCGGCGTGCACGGTACGGGAATCGGCGGCAAAGTCACGAAAGACGACGTGCTGGGCGCATCCGCCGCACCCGCCGCTCCTGCTGCCGCTGCGCCGGACGAAACGCCGGGCGTCAAGCGCATCCCGCTCACCCCCATGCGCCGCATCATCGCCACACGCATGTGCGAGAGCAAGTTCGCCGCGCCGCACTTCTACATCACCATCGAGGTGGACATGTCCGGCGCCAAGGCGTTGCGCGGGCGCACCAAGGCGTTCAAGGCCTCGTTCAATGATATTGTGCTTTACGGCGCCGCCAAGGCGCTGCGCGAATTCCCGCAGGTCAACGCGCGCTGGTGCGGCGACGCGGTGGAGCAGGTCGGGGACATCAACCTCGGCATGGCCACGGCGCTGCCGTCCGGCCTTATCGTGCCGGTCATCCGCCGGGCGCAGACCCTCTCGCTTGAGGGCCTGTGCGCCGCGACAAAAGAACTGGCAGGGAAGGCCCAGGCGGGCAAACTGCTGCCGGACGAGTACGTCGGCAACACCTTCACCGTGTCCAATCTCGGCGCCTACGGGGTCGATCATTTCACGGCCATTATCAACCAGCCCGACAGCGCCATACTCGCCGTCGGCCAGATCAAGGACCGCGTGGTCGTCATTGACGGCGGCATCCAGATACGACCCATCATGAAACTCACGCTCTCCAGCGACCACCGCGTCATCGACGGTTCCGTGGCCGCCCAGTTCATGGGGCGTCTCAAGGCGATACTCGAAGAGGCGGCGTTCTAAACGCGTCTTGACGTGGAAGGCCCGAAAAGTTCCTGTGAAGGCAAAATGACTATCTTGTTGAAAAGAACCCAAAAAAAAGCGCCGTCATTGCGAGCGCAGCGAAGCAATCTCGTGCCCGCCATTGCCCGGAACCCGGGTCATGGATACAAGAGATTGCTTCGTCGGACTGCGTCCTCCTCGCAATGACGGAGACAGGGCGTTCGCGCCCAACAGCGGAGGTTTATTCCATGCGACAGTATGACGTGGCGGTAATCGGTTCGGGGCCCGGCGGCTATGTGGCGGCGATTCGCGCGGCCCAGCGCGGCGCAAAGGTCGTGGTGGCAGAGCGCAAGAATCTGGGCGGCGTCTGCCTCAACGTGGGCTGCATTCCGACCAAGACGCTTATCCGCAGCGCCGAACTCTATCGGACCATCCAGCATGCGGACGAGTTCGGCCTGAAGGTGGGCAGCGTTGCCATAGACCTGCCCAAGATTATCGCGCGCAAGGACAAGGTTGTCGGCATCAACACCGGCGGCATTGACGGCCTGTTCAAGGGCAACCATATCGACGTGGTTGTCGGCGAGGCCTCCATTCCCGCGCCGGGGCGCATCGTCGTCAACGGCGAAGAAATCGGCGCGACGAAGATCATCATCGCCACCGGCGGCCGCCCTGCCGTGCTAAAGGGCCTGGAATTCAACGGCACGACGGTCATCGGCAGCACCGAGGCGCTTAGCATGACCACGCTGCCCGAGCGTGTCGCCGTGATCGGCGCGGGCGCACTCGGCGCCGAGTTCGCCTGCATCTGGAACGCCTTCGGCGCCAAGGTCACCCTCATCGAGATGATGCCCAACGTGCTGCCCAAGAGCGACGAGGAACTGACCAAGCGCCTGCCGCAGTTGTGGAAGAAGCGCGGCATGGACGTGCGCACGGGGACCAAGGTTGCCAAGTTGGAGCACTTGAAGAAGGGAGTGAAACTGACGCTTGAAGGCGACACGCCCGGTGAGATTGAAGTGGACGTTGTGCTCGTCGGCATCGGCCTCGCCTGCAATTCCGAACTGGTCGCGGCCAATCCGAAACTGGGCATCCAACTCGGCAAACGCGGCGGCATCATCGTCAACGAGAAGATGGAAACGGCCGCGCCCGGCATCTATGCCATCGGCGACGTGATTGACCGCACCTGGCTGGCCCACGGCGCAAGCCACGAGGGCATTGTCGCCGCCACCAACGCCACCGGCGGCAACAAGAAGGTCGACTACCGCGTGCTGCCCGCGTGCAACTTCACCTCGCCCGAAGTGGCGTCGGTGGGGCTCACGGAGAAAGAGGCGAAGGAAAAGGGCATCAACGTCAAGGTCGGCCGTTTCGCGTTCATGGCCAACGGCCGCGCCCATGCCTTGGGCGAGACCGAAGGCATGGTGAAGATCGTCGGCGACGCCGCCACGGACGAGATCATTGGCGTGCACATCATGGGCGCCGAGGCGGGCGAACTCATCGCCATCGCCGCGCTGGCCATGTCCATGGAGGCGACGGTCGAGGAAATCATCCACACCATCCATACCCACCCGACGCTCTCCGAGGCGATTCTCGAAGCCGCCGAGGACTACTACGGCATGGGTATCCATTCCAAGCCGAAGAAATAGGGCGCGCACGGCGGAGCCTGCGCCGCTGAATGTACAGTGCTGCCGATGGCCTCAGCCAAAGGAGTCAGAAGTCAGAATTCTGGAGCCAGAATCAAGCACAGAAACCGCTGGGCATAGCAGGTTGACCGATTCTGTTTGCTGTTCGGAGCGCTGAAAATGCGGTATTCGTTAGCCCGGCCCGTGAGGGCCGGGTACGTGAACGCCGCCACCATCACACAGCACTGAAAGCGCGACACTGATCATCACGGGCTGCAAGGACCGCGAGACAACGCGAACTTCTGCGGAAGAAAACGAGAAGTTGACAGGCAGTAGAACGGGTGGGAGTTTTAGAATCCGCGGAGGTCGGTGCTCTGGCGTTTGGTCAGGCCTTCCTTCGGGGTTCGTTTCAGCACAACGTACTCGATGCCGTTCGCCGCACAGAAGTCGCGTTTTTCGGGCTTGTCGCCGTCCTCGTTGACAGCGTACATGTGCGGCCTGATCATTGCGATTTCCGGTTCCGCGTCCAGCCATCCGTAGCCGGTGGAAACAAGGGCCTGTTTCACGTACCGGATCGACTGCACCAGGTAGCGGCGTTCCGCCCCGGGAAACATGGGGTGTCCCTCGCCTTTCAGCAAACGGATGTTGTCGTCGTGGCCCACAACGACATAAAGCTCTCCCAATTCCGAGACTTCCTCGAAAAACCTGACATGGCCGGAGTGAAACCAGTCATAACAGCCGGTGACAATCACCCGTTTGCGCGCCCCATCTTCCGAATCGAAAGGGCCTGCGGGTGTGCAAACAGGGTACTGCGCCAGAGTGTCCCGTGGGATGACGTGAAGGGTAATTCCGGCGTTTTCGCCATGCCCCGGCGATTCCCCCTCGAGTGTGGCGATACAGTCCGGCCCCAGCGCGTCTATCTGTCCTGCAATGTCGGGTCCGGAGGAGACGGTCAGTCGATTCACGTACCGAATGGCCTGCATGAGGTATATCCGCTCCTCCAGCGGAAATTTCGGCGCGCGGCCATCCAATGAGGCAGCGTCCCTGTCCGACCAAAGCAGGACATGGAGGGAACCCAGTGTGGCTGCCTCTTCAAGGAAGCGGTATTGCCACGCCCGCAGATCGTCGAAAGCACCCGTGACCAGTACGGTACTCACGCAGGACTGCCTCCCGTGGTTCGGACGTTGATTTTGAGGGCGCCCGGCACCGGCTCTTCGGAGACGACAAAAAGATAGCCGCCGCCGCACCCGCTGTACATCGCTCCGGGATACAGCGCCTGGTAATGTCCCAAGAGTGCCATCAGGTCCACCGTGAGCGTCGGATGGCGGACAACCTGGGGAAGAAGCACCTCCCAGCATTTCATGCAGGCGTTCATTGACGCGCCCAGTCCGTCAATGTCCATGCCCAGGATGGCGTCGTAACAATCACTGCCGCTGCAGCCGAGCTGCCTTATCCATTCCGGATCCAGATTTTTCACGCCGAGCGGGTTGTATCCTTCAGGACGGGGGGCAACCGGCAGGAGATTGAAAACGCGCTCTATCCAGCGCGCGATGACGGGATCATTGTTTGACTCGATGTGTTTCGGAAAGACGCCGCCCTCACAGTCCGCGTCAAAATCCAGCCGATTTACGCCAGGGTAAATAAGGCCGATCATGTCCTGTGATCCCGAGGGTTCCGTTTTGTCCGCATTTTCGGAGGCATAGAGTTCCCGCACAAGGCTTTCGGGGGGGCGGTTTGGCAGCGCACCGCCCCAGAGGTTCATGGCGACGTCGCGTGTGCCGGTGGACATGCCCGACCGGGTCATATAACGGAAAGTCGGCTCCAGACCGACGACCACCATGGAGCCGGGCGGGGTCGGATTAAGCCTGGACATGAACGGCTGGTCAATCCACCCGCCGGCCAGTGCCATGCGGTAGGGGATTGCACCTATGACCCCCGTAATATCAGAATTTTCGTGCTGTTGCATCGGTGAAACGGACCTTCCCGGACGTTAACTGACGGTTCGTTTCCCGGATTTACGGTCTTTGTACTGCTGGGCGATCCATGTGTGGGTTTTCTTGAGCCCCACCTTCAGGGGCGTGTTGGGCTGCCAGCCAAGGATTTCCTGGATCATGGTGTTGTCGCTGTTTCTGCCTGCAACGCCGCGTGGTGCGTCGAGGTCGTAGGACCGTTTCAGTTTCAAACCGCCGATCTTTTCCGCAAGACTCACCAGATCATTGATGCTGATCAGCTCGCTGGAGCCCAGATTGATGGGTGTAGCAATCAGCTTGTCACAGTGCATGATCATGTCAATGCCTTTGACGCAGTCGTCGATGTACATGAAACTCCGGGTCTGGGTTCCATCACCCCATATTTCAATTTCATGCCTCCCCGTGTCCCGGGCTTCGACCACCTTGCGGCAGATGGCCGCGGGGGCTTTTTCGCGCCCGCCGTCCCACGTGCCGTTCGGGCCGTACACATTGTGGAACCGCGCAATGGCCGTCCGAAGTCCCCGTTCCGCCCAGTACTCCTGGCAGAACATTTCCGAAACCAGCTTCTCCCAGCCGTAACCGCGCTCCGCCATGGCGGGATAGGCGTCGCTTTCCTTGAGCGCGCGGCACTGGGGATCTTTCTGCAGATCCGTGTTGTATGCGCATGCCGACGATGCGTAGAAATAGCGCTGGGCACCCGCGCGGTATGCGGCCTCAATCATGTGTGTGTTGATGAGAATGCTTCGCAGGCACTCCACCCGGAACCGTTCGATAAACCCCATGCCGCCCATGTCCGCTGCGAGATTGTAGACCTCAACTGCGCCCTCGCACGCCCGCACGCAGTTTTCCCACTCGCTGAGGTCCATGCACAGGCTTTCAACACCTGGGACCCGCTGATACCATTCCGGAAGCGGTTTTTTGTCTATGGCGCGTATCCGTTTGAATCCCTGTTCCGCAAAATAGCGGACCAGGGAACCCGCAATGAAGCCTCCGGCGCCCCCGATCACGATCAGATCGTCTTTTCTTAATTGTGTGGCGGCGGTTTCGTTTTTGGGCTTGGCCATCTTTGCGCTCCTTGTTGTTGTATGACATAGGCGCGGTTCCGGAAGTAGTGCAATGGCATTGCCGGAAGTTGCGGCTGCATGTCCGTTGACTCAAAACTCTACAGATAAAGGACTTGTCCGTCAAACTGTCCCCCTCGCCGCCCTTGCCGGCGCGGGGCTCAGAAAGGCATTTCAAAGGGCCTCATGGGAGGTGTGCGGTCAATTTGTCCCATTCTGCAAGGTGCTTTACCGCTCCGGTTCGGGCTCACCGGATACATCCGCCGGGGGATTTACCGGGTTCCACCGCGCGGGGAGTCCATTGGGAAGGGTGACGGCGTACCCGGTAGCCTTGTCCGGTTCGCCGGGCGGGTAGTCGCTGCTCACAATCTGCGCGCCCCAGGCGAGCGCCGTGTCCCGCCGCACATTGGCAGCTGCAAGGCCCCGCCTGCCCGGGCCGCCCGCGGTGCAGCGCACCCAGTATCCCTTCTGCACCAGCCCCGGCGTCTCCGGGTCGTTCGGATTGTCCCGCACCATCGTCGCCGCATCCGGCCGACCCGGTTCCGAATTCACGAACATTGCCCGGCCGCGCAGCGCGGGATGTTCCTTCACGTACAGGTCGCGCAGGCCGGTCCGGTTGTGGAAGATGAAGAAGACCCTGTTGCGGGCCGATTCCAGCGTCGGCCAGCCGCGCTTCAGGACGGCCTCCTCCAGCGTTGCCGCGTCCCCGCGCACGTCATCCGGCGTGATAAGCCTTTCCGGTCCGTACACGGACCGGATGTCCGCGTCGAGGCGGTCCAGGTCGGCCGCGGTCGGTACCGTGATCTTCGTGTCGATCATCGGCCCCTCCTCCTTCCACTCAATCAGGAAAGAAATCGGCACATGACCGGGGTGCGCATCGGACCAGGTCTTGACCAGTTCCAGACAGTCTTTGAATACGGGGCAGGTGGATGTCGCGTCGAACACCGGCACATGCATGACCCGCCAGCCTTCGGGCGTGTTGTGGATGTCCAGTTCAAAACTGCGCACCCCGCTGGCCAGCTGCACATCGAGCGGGGCGTGCTCGTAGTCCCATTCCCCGGCTTCCTTGGTGATTGCGGTCAGCGTGCCCAGGTCCGGCCCGCGTTTGTGGTAGCTGTTGTGCGTGCCGAGCACCTGAATCTGGTTCATCCGCGGTCCGATGCCGAATTCCAGCGGCGCCGCGGCGGCGCAAGTGCACGCTATTGCAAAGGTTGCGGTAAAAAAGAGGGGGATTCTCATGCCATTTTCCATTTTCGTTAAAGAGACAACTGTCGGCTATTGGACCACGCGGTACCCGCTTCGGTGTTGGGCGCAAGCTGGAACGGATAGCCCGTTTGAAGACGTCATTGTGGAGTGCGGCGGCAACGACGCCGCTTTGGCTTGTTTTGGGCGTTGAGCCAGCCAAAGCGGCGTCGGCGCTGCGCTCTGCCGCCGCACTCCAAGAATCTTTGCGCCTTCACGCACGGAGCCCCCTTGGCGCGCTTGATCTTCCGCGAGTCTTCCAGTACCTTCATCTCAGAATCCAGCACCAGGAGAAACCGATATGAACCTTCACAGTCGTGTGCTCATAACTGCCTTTGCCGTCCTCGTGATGACGCTCACGGCCGTTGCCGAAGACACCGCATCTTCCCCCATCATGACACCCGTCGCGCCCGGCATCTGGCGCATTTCGCTGGGCACGCCGGAACAGCACACGCCTCTGTCGGTGCTGAAGCCGGACATGCGGAAGGAGGCGCTGGGGAACCTGCCCGAGGCGGCGCAGCCGCCTTTTGAGGCGGACAAAGTGCTCTTCCGCACCAATGCGCGCGGCTCCGTGGTGGTTTTGCCCATGGGCGCCGGCGACCAGACCTATGGGCTGGGTCTGCATTTGACCATGTTTAACTGCACCAACACACGCAAGGAAATCACCGTCAACGACAACCAGGGCGACGAGGACGGCAGTTCGCACGCGCCCGTGCCGTTTTACGTGTCCAACCAGGGCTACGGTGTGTACGTGGACACGGCGCGCTATGCGCGCTTCTACTGCGGCGACCTCGCCCCGGTAGGCGCGGACGAGTCGAAGAAGGCGGGGGAGAGTCAGCCCGCTGCCAGCACGACCGAACTCTACAAAGCCCGCGACATTCCCAAGAAGTCCATGACGGTCGAGATTCCCGTGGCCAAGGGCGTGGACGTGTACCTCTTTGCCGGACCGGACATGAAGACTGCCGTCCGCCGCTACAATCTGTTCTCCGGCGGCGGCTGCATGCCGCCGATGTGGGGGCTGGGCATGTACTACCGCGGCCACACCAAGTTCAACGCGCAGGAGGTGCTCGACCTTGCCAAGCGGCTGCGCGACACGCACATGCCCTGCGACGTGTTCGGCCTGGAACCGGGCTGGCACACACAGGCCTATTCCTGCTCCTACGTGTGGAGTCCTGAGCGCTGGCCCGACCCGGCGGGGTTCATCGCGTCAATGCGCGGCATGGGCTACCAGCTCAACCTGTGGGAGCACGCCTTTGTTCATCCCACCTCGCCGTTGCACGAGAGCCTGCTGCCGCTGTCGGGCGATTACGAAGTCTGGCGGGGGCTGGTGCCTGATTTCTCGCTCGACAAGACCCGCGAGATCTTTGGCGGCTACCATGACCGCGAGTTCGTGAAGAAGGGCGTGGGCAGCTTCAAACTCGACGAGTGCG
>CAIJOU010000417.1 GCA_903822375.1 Candidatus Hydrogenedentota bacterium | reverse complement strand
TCTGGTGAATATGGGCGTGGTGCAGCTCAAGAAGTTTGCCGCGTTCAAGGCGGCAAGGATTCGCCTCGCTGGCCTGTACCGGGCAGTGCTTTCAGACGTCGATGAAATCACGCTTCCCGCGGAACGGGAAGGTATTGAGCACGCTTGGCACCTCTTCATTGTCCGGCTGAATCTGGGTAAGCTAAACCGCACGCGCGATGAAATTGCCCACGATCTGAGACGGGAGAACATCGGCACGGGCGTTCACTTCTACGGCCTGCACCTGCATCCCTACTACCGGGAAACCCTGGGCATGCGCCCGGAAGATTTCCCCGAAGCCACACGTGCCTCCGGGAACATTCTTTCGCTGCCGCTTCACCCGCAGATAACCGACAAGAATCTGCATGAGGTTGTCTTTGCGCTCAAGAAGGTCTTGACGCATCGGAGAATATGACCGATCACGGCCTTACCTGTGGTGCCCTTGTTCAAAAATGCCATGTCAAGCCTGTCATTGGAGTAGTCATAATGGAAGACATAGTCATTCAGGATTTGCCAACCTCGCCGCACTGCTTCGTTTGCGGCGAGCACAACCATGCCGGACTTAAGGCGCGTTTTTATGTGGAGAACGGGCTGGTGAAAATGCCGCTGACCGCCGGAGACCGCCATTGCGGATATCCGGACGTGGTCCACGGCGGCGTGATTGCCGCGGCACTGGACGAGTGCATGGGCTGGGCCGCCGCGCGTTCCATTCACCGGATGTGCGTCACCGGCGAACTGACCATACGCTATCTCAAACCCGTTGCGCCCGCTCCCGGTTTCACGGTCTACGCCGAAGTGCTGCGTTCCAGTCGGCGGCTGGTGCACACACGCGGCTGGATCTTGGGCCCGGACGGGGAGCGTCATGCAAACGCGGAAGGACGTTTCATGCCGTTGAGCGAGCAGGAAACGCTGCGCGTGGACGACGGTCTCGTGTACCGCGGCGGGGAAGAACGCGTGTTCGACATGCTCCGCCCCGCGGGGGATAGACCGAAAGAGGGCTGAACGCCGCTACTTCTCGTCCTTTTCCTTTTCGGTAATCTTGGCCATTTCCTCCGGCGTGAACTTGCTGCCCGCAATGGGACCGGGCGCCCAGCAGGACACGGCCGGGCCCGGTTTGGGTTCGAGCACGGGGATGATGAAAGCCTCTCCGGCTTTGTCGTCCTTTCGGATACAGCCACCGGCGCGTTCAACTGCCTGCCGTGCCAGTTTCTCGCACACCGCAATGAGCTTGTCGAAGGTATAGGCCGTGTGGTCGTACTCAACATTCGTCTTTAGCGCGCTTTTGAACTGGCCGGGCAGCTTGTCAAAGCCGATTGCGGTAAAGAGCACACCGCCCGCGTTGGACGGGTTGCAGTCGGAGTCCATGCCGCATCGCGTGGCTATGATCATGGTCTTGTCGGGATCGCCATCACCGAACAGCAGGCCAATTACAACATAGGCGCCGTTGAGCTTGGCGTCAATGTCAGATGCGCCCTTGTCGCAGGAGAATTTTCGGTAATCGGGGTTCTTGTAGTATTTCTCATTGACCAGGTTCCAGGTTTTTTCCCAATCGGTCGGGTTCTCTTTATGCCAGCGCACCACATCGCTGATGCACTCGTGGTACTGGCTGCCGGCGGGGATGCAGCGCAGGCCCGCGGCCACAATCTTTTCGATGTCGGTTTCAAAGAAGACCTCGGTGTACATGCCGCCGATGAACTGCCCGCCGTAGAGCCCGTCGCCGTAGTTCATCAGCCGCCCAAACTTCTCGCCCAGTTCCATGGCCAGCGTGGGCAAACCGGGGGAGACGAGCCCGCTGAAATCGGCCTCGATCTGATAGTCGATGTCGTCGGCGTGCGCGCTAAACTGGGGATGGCTGCAATCCGGGGGGGCAATGCCTTCGCGCAGGTTCTTGCGGCCAAATTTATTCGCGTGCCAGAGCGGGTAGCCGCTGTTGGCGAAGTCAATGCCCGCCTGCCGTATGGACACGTCCCAGCCGTAGAGTTCCATGGAGCGGATGAAAGTCATCTCGACATAGATGTCGTCCTGGTGATACTGGTTGACCAGGCCGGGTTTCCACTTGGGCATCTCGGCTTCCGGAACAATGCGCCCCATGTACTTGAACTCGGTCACATCGCCCCAGCCCACGCCGGCCATCTGGCCAATCCATCCGCCCTTCATCTTGTCGAGGTAAACGGAGGCGGGCAGCGTGCGGGTGGGAACCCCCGGCTTGTCGGGGCAATCGGCCCATGCGGCGGCGGCGATGCAGCAGACGGCGAGAATGAGGAGGTATTTGTGCTTCATCTGGTTCCCTGGTCCTTCTTATTTGCCTTGAAGTTTGACCACAAAGCGGTTAATGCCCGGCTGTAGATTATAGCGGAGAAAGAGCAGTTCGCGCGGCAATATCTTGCCCTCGACAAGGCCGGGGGCCTCGCCGATTTGATACAGGCAGTAGTCGCCCCATAGGGCGAATCCATAAGGCATTGCCTTGGGACTGTCCACCTCAACTTCGATTTCGCGGCTCCAGGTGAACCGCGTGTTTCTTATGAGCCGGGCGCGGGGTATGTGCGTCTCGGCATAGAAATCCTTCGTGTCCCAGGGCTTGCTGTAATTGCGGATGCACAATGGCTGGACCTGTCCCTCCACAAACATCATCTGGGCACCCGTATCATAATGGAGGAAGGTGCGCGGCCACGGCCCGGGGCAGGTATTCCACGCAAAATCGGGATTCGGCGGCGGCGTGGGGGAGTCCTCCCACAGCATGTACGAGGAAGCCGTCTTTTCGTTCTGCAGGCGGTACGCACGCACGGCGTCGGCCAGGGTCATCATGCGCGCATGGGGCTTGATATGTGCGACAAAGCGGTCGAGCATGACCAGCGATTCGCGAATGTCCTCTTCCGTGTAGCAGCGCCAACCGTCGGCGATTTCCGTTTCGTGCGCCTCCTGGTGCTGAAGCAGAAACACCTGCTCGTTGTAACGGGTGTTGCGCAGGTAGTTGTCCGCCAGGGCTTTCCAGTAGTCAATGTTGTCCCAAGCGCAAATGGACCCGCGGGCCACATCATTGGGGTCGGTGGAGTAAAGGCAGGGATTGCCGCTGTGGAAGCTCTTGAGGAGATCGCGGGCAGTCCATTCCAGGGCAACCACACTGCGGCCTTCCGCCGGACGCAACCGATCCTCTGGCTCCATGTAGTAGAAGCCCCAGGGACAACCCCGGTCGGTAATCTGGTCCACCTCAATCTGTTCCCAGCAAAACCCCCACAGCCCCTCAAAGCCAAGTTCGGCGCACATCTTCACGATTTCCGGGTCGGTATGCCCCGAAGCGATGCGGCATTCCGCCCAGGGAAGCACCTCTTGTATCGAGGCGCGGTATCCCGCCAAGCGTTCACACCGTTGGGCAAAGGTACCGGACATGTCCAATGGGGGAATGGACAATTCCGGCGGGGCGACGGCAACATCATCGCCAAACCGATCGTGCCATTCGGTCAGTTCGTTTGCGGCGACCCGCGCGGAATCGGCACTGACGAGCCAGGTGATGGGCACACCGTGCGGGTGAAGCGTTTCCGCCAGCCGTTGCATCCCCAAAAGAGAGGTCTTGCCGTTCTTGAAGCGGGACGCAATGGCCGCAAAGGTGTAAATCAGTTCGCCCATGTCTGGCTCCAGTGTGTTGCCGGCGTCATTTCTTGCCCTTGCCCAGAAACGCATCCGGGTCCTGGGGAACATACTCAATGGAGGACAACGTCTGTGCGGCCTTTACAGAAAGGCGTCCGACCGCGGCGTTCATGGCAACCGCGAGCGAATTCGTCTGGTCCCCGGCGATAGGCTCAACTTCACGCAAAGTTCCCGCCCAAAGCACCCTGGGGGAATGCGCTTCTCGCAGTTCCATGCGCAGTTCCACCTCGGCCACGGGCGGCTGGACGGTCTTGTTCTCCTGGAAACCGCGCAGTTCCCCGGTCAGCACCGTGTCGGGACGGGCCATGTCGAACGCGTTTCCGACATCGGCAAAGTGTCCCGTGGCGGCCAGCGCATCAATGAAACAACGGGTAAGTGCGGCGGCGGGCGGCTCTGCCCAGGAGTCATCGGAACGCGCCCCCAGGCGGAAATCCGGCTCCAGCACGACCATGCGCCGGTCATACTGCTGCGGCGCGACGAAATCCCGCACGCCCAGAGTGACGGTCGTCTTTGTCTCCGCCTTGGGCACGCTAAGTTCGGGGCGAATCACAAATATCCGCGGCCCCATGACCGCACGGGGTCCCAGGCATCCTGAGAACAAAGCAAGTCCCGCGCACGCCGCGAGGGCGGCAACGCGCCGGACCTGGCCGACCGCATTCAGGCGAGTGTTCATGTGATCCTAAGCTCCATCGTTGCGCCCCGGTCAGGGCTGCGACTTGATTTTTGCCTTGCCGCGCACCAGTTGCGAGGGGTCCTGCTGCAACTGCTCAAAGAGCACGCGCAGGCTTTCCAAGGCGCGCCGCAGGTCGACCATGGTGGACCGCAGCGTGTATTCAACGTTGTCGGTTTCATGCGACACGTCTGCGGCCACGGTACCCAGCTTGTTGACTGTGCCGTCCATCTCTGCCGCGAGGCTTGAGATGTTCTTGAGCGCCTCGTTCAAAT
>CAIJOU010000416.1 GCA_903822375.1 Candidatus Hydrogenedentota bacterium | reverse complement strand
TGTCCCGAAGGGACTACCCACTCCAGCCCAGGGCCACCCGTCGCCCGAAGGGCAAGGGTGCCCCTGGGATTGAAAACACCTTTTGCATTACCCTGTAAGGGTATCCCAAAAGAGGAGGAAGCCCCATGTCCCAATCGCTTGCCCATCTTGGGCTCCATGTCGTGTTTTCGACAAAAGGCCGCAAACGCTGGCTGGACACGCCCGTTCTCCGCAATCACCTGAATGCATATGTCGCGGGGGTACTGCGCGGCCATGAATGCCCGGCGGTAATCGTGGGCGGCACCGAGGACCACCTGCATTTTCTTTGCCAACTCTCGCGCACGCTTGCTGTGGCGGACCTTGTCAAGATGACCAAACGCGCCGCCACTGCCTGGATTCAGGAACAGGGACCGGAATACAGGGACTTTCACTGGCAGGGCGGATACGGGGCGTTCAGTGTGAGCGCGTCCAACATGGACCGTGTCTGCGCGTACATCGCCAACCAGGAGGCGCACCATCGAAAAATGGATTTTCAGGACGAATTCCGGCGAATGTTGAAAAAGCACAGGGTCGAATATGACGAACAATATGTTTGGGATTGATTCACACAAGGATTGGGATGCCCTTACAGGGCATGGGGAGCGGGGCGCATTTTACCCCGGGGCGCACTTGCCCTTCGGGCGGCGTACGGCCCGGGGCTGGGATTGGATGACGCCTTTGGCGTCCCAAATACGGCGGTCATTGCAACCTTCCTCGCCTTGCGGCGTACGGCCCGGGGCTGAGATTGGGTGGCGTCTGCGGCGTCGCAAGCGGGGCAGCCATCCCGGTCTCCTTCGCTTTGCGGTGCGCGGCCGGGACTGGGATGCCCCTTCAGGGCATGGGGAGCGGGCGCATTTTACCTCGGGGCGCACTTGCCCTTCGGGCGGCGTGCGGCCCGGGGCTACGGTTGGGTGACGCCTTCGGCGTCGCAAGCGGGGCGACTATCCCGGTCTCCTTCGCTTTGCGGTACACGGTCGGGACTGGGATGCCCCTTCAGGGCAGTGCGGCGTGGACACATGGTACCCCGGGACGCACTTGCCCTTCGGGCGGCGTGCGGCCCGGGGCTACGGTTGGGTGACGCCTTTGGCGTCGCAAATACGGCGGTCATCGCAACCTTCCTCGCCTTGCGGCGTACGCCCGGGCTGGGATTGGATGACGCCTGCGGCGGCACCGGCATGACGGCATGGTCGGTGAAAGCCCACCAAAGGTAGCTGCGTTATTTGCACGACCTTTGTCCCAACGGCCCTTGTCCCGCAGGGACAGCCCAGACTACAGCCCAGGGCCGCCCGCCGCCCAAAGGGCAAGGGCGTCCCTGGGAACCAATGTGGTCTTTGCATTACCCTGTAAGGGTATCCCAAAGAAGTGTGCGGGGTTTCACCCCTCCTTTAGCGTCCAGGGTGCGCGCATTGTCCTTGAATGCCGCTTGTTCGCCGCTTCCGCACCGGCGCCTACGAATTGCTCTTTGGCCGGGTCCCAGCGCAGCTTCTGCTTGAGCCGGATGGCGGCGTCGCAGTTCATACAGAACATGTCGGACTGTACCGCCTCGTCGATGGGGGCGACAGTGGGCTTGTGGTCATGGACGCAGTCCACAAAATTGCGGAGATGATGCTTGCTCTCGTAGAGCCGCACTTTGTCCGTTTCGGGGAACTTGAGTTTTGCCAGATCTTTCTCCGACGTGTTGATCTCACCGCGTTTGACATGCACCCAGCCCTTGTCGCCGATGAACGCCGTGCCGTGGCCCGTGTCCGCGTTTGTGTATTTCTGGAGCCATTCGGGCGGCGCGGGCGCGGCGCGGAAGTCGACCAGCACGCCGCTGTCATAGGCGATCTTAATGTTCCAGTCGACGGCGCAGTTGCATACGCCCTCCGTCGGGAACTTGCCGGTGCCTTCGATGGTGCAGGGAGTCCGCATCAGGTCGCCCGCGCCCCAGAAGGCGATGTCCACCGGGTGGATGCCCCAGCCCGCGATGAATCCGGTGGCGTAGTCGGAGATGTGCCACCACCACTTGTTCGAGTCGCGCTCGAGCGTGTAGGGCGTGAGGGGTGCCTGGCCGAGCCAGCGGTCATAGTCGAGCGTCTCGGGCACCGGTGCCTGCTGCGTGGGCCCGCCGGCCGAACTTGGCGGCGCCCATACCTGGACCTCTTTGAGCTTGCCGATATACCCGTTGCGCACCAGATTGCAGGCCTGCCAGAATTCATGGGCCGAACGCTGCTGCGTGCCGAACTGGAAGATGCCGTCATGTTTCTTGATGGCCTTGCGCAGCACCTGGTCCTCTTCGAGGGTGATGCCGAGCGGCTTCTCGACGTACACGCCCTTGCCCGCGCGTATGGCGGCCAGCGCGTGCATCACGTGCCAGTGGTCGCACGAGGCAACCACCACCGCATCAATGTCCTTGCGTGCTATCAACTCTTCCGAAAGGGAATACATCTTGCAGCCCGTCGCGCCGTAGGTGTCGTCCACCACCTTGGCCGCTTTCTCGCGCCGGTCCCGTTTCGCATCGCACACCGCCACCACCTGCCCGTTCTTGATCTGAATCGTCTCGCTCAGCAGATAGGAACCGCGGTCGCCCACGCCGATGTGGCCAATCACGACGCGCTCGCTGGGTGCCGGACGGCCCGCCCTGCCGCGCGCACACGCCGGGATGATGACGGGAACCGCGAACACCGTGCTGGCCGCAAGGCTGTGTTTCAGAAAACTCCGTCGCGACAGGGATGCTTGTTCTTTCATACCGGGGACTCCCAACGTTGATTGCCATCAAACGCGCGGCGGACGCGCCGCAACCGCATTCAGTATACGCATGGGGGGGTGAAGTTCAAAAGGGCGTGGAGGACACGTGCAGGGTAGAAGAGGATTCCAGCCTCTTCCTGCGTCTACGGTCTCTGGCCGTGGAAGGCGCGAAGTGCAACTTCGCGGACAGGGACGTTCCCAAGTACAACTTGGGAACGAGAGGAAGAGGGTGGCCCCTTGCGGGGGCAAGACAACGAGGTGGATGAATGACCTGTCTGTTGACATTCCGTATTTGCCTCTTTCCCGCCCGCACCTTACAATCGTGTTGCATTGCTTCCCGATGCCCACTTTTGGAGATCCGCCCATGCCCACATTGCACGAAGCCCTGTGTGAATACATTTTCTCGCTCAAGATCATCGACACCCACGAGCACATCCCGGACGAGTCGGTGGCCTGCGCCGACACGCTGGGGTTCTTCAACTTCTTCGAGCACTATGTGTCGTCTGACCTGGTGTCAGCGGGCATGCCGCGCGCGTCGCTGGAGGCGATGCGCAACCCGGACAACGGCCTATCACAGGAAGAGCGCTGGGCGCTGATGGCGCCCTGGTGGTCTTATGCGTGCACCACGGCCTACGGCAGGGCCATGATCGAATACATGCGCGAACTGTTCAACGTGGAAGATATCAGCGGCGACACGGTGGCCGAGTTGTCCCGCCGTATCGTGTCGGCGCGTCAGCCCGGCTGGTACCGGACGGTGCTGCGCGAACGGGCGGGCATCGACAAGGCGCTGGTCATCCGCTGGCCGGGCCAGCACGTGGATGTGGACCGGGAACTCTTCCGCGCCGTGCCGATACTGGACCATTACGCCACCCCCTCCACCCGCGCCGACTTGGAGGTGCTTGAGAAGGAGGCGGGCCATTCCATTCAGACGCTGGACCAGTTGATGTCCGCCCAGGAGGCGCTGCTGGATTCCTTCGGTGCCAAGGGCATTGTCGCGGTGAAGATCTTCCTGGCCTATCAGCGCACCCTGCAATTTGACCGGTATTCGTACGCCGAGGCCGCCCGCGCCTTTGATCGCATCTGGCTGTCGCAGAAACTCGATCTGACCTTTGATGACCTGAAACCGTTGCAGGACTTCATGACACGGCGCGTTGTCGCGCTCGCGGCCGAACGCGGCCTTCCCGTGCAGATTCACACGGGACTGCAGGAGGGAAACGGCAACCATCTCGAACACTCCAAACCCACGCTGCTGACCGACCTGTTCCTCGACTATCCCGATGCCCGATTTGTGCTGTTCCACGCGGGCTATCCCTGGGCCGGGCACGTGGCGGCGCTGGCGAAGAACTTCCCCAATGTGTATGCCGACCTCTGCTGGATGCCCGCCGTGTCGCCCGCCTTTGCCGCGCGCACGCTGGACGAGTGGATAGAGACCGTCCCCGCCAACAAGATATTCGCCGTGGGCGGCGATTCAAACTACGCCGAAGGTGCCTACGGCCACTGCAACCGCGCCCGCCGCGTCGCCTGCGACGTGCTCGGCGCGAAAGTGGAGCGGGGATACTTCACCGAGGCGGAGGCCCGATGGTTCGCGGCGCGCATTCTCCGCGAGAATGCCCGCGAACTCTTCGGGATCGATTGAGCCGCGCATTTACACCGCCCGGCGCGAAGTGCGATAATGGCCCCACGCTGACTGGAAAGGAAAATATCCATGAACAAGTGGTTGTGCCTCGTTTGCCTGATCGGTTTGTTGAGCCTGGCCGGATGCCAGTCCGAGGGCGGCGGCGTGACGCAGAAAGTGCTTGCCGACTTCGGTATTGGCGAACATCCCGAGGGCTACGTGTCGGGCTCGGACAAGGTCTACCAGCAATTGGACACGGTCGGCCAGACCGAGATGAAGCGGATGAACTCCGAAGGCCGGGAAGGCAAAATCCTGTTTGAACAGGACGGGCTAAAAGGCCGCTATTTCAAAGAAACCAAGGTGTATGAGAGCGCCCGTCCGGTGGATGTGAAGTCTTCCACGGGCTCGACCGACCGGGGATTTGTCGGGTTCATTGAATATGAGTGCCGCATGTATCACGGCGAGGCCAAGCCGACCCGCGCGGAAGCCGCCGCACAGACGGCGGACATCAGCACGGACAAAACGGTACGGGAAACGATGCGCTATAACTTCAGCGTTTCAGGTACGTGGGATGGTGGAAAAGGGGAGCGCTCCAGCCAGTAAGCCGGATGCGCAGGCGCAAATCGCGTGCATGACCGCCGCATCTCCTGTTAACCGGCCGAAGCAGGCCGATAGAACAGACGCGGAGGGGCGGGTCTTCATTCCTGCAACGTGCTCAACCCGAAATGCCTCCAGCGGTTGGAAGTACGGGTTGGACTCGTCGTCAGTCATTTTGCCGCAGGGGCCGGGGCAGCCGGCGCCGGAGGGGGAGTCTTCTTGGATTCGGCCCCGTGGACGAGCTGGTTGAGATAGTCGCCCAGCGCCGTAATTTCCTCGGGCAGTCCGGTCAGCGGCGGCATGAACTTCTTGTACGGCGAATCGTCCTTGTACTCGTGTAGCATCGTGAGGATATTGCCGATTGCCTGCCGGTCGCGCGTTTCCAGGAAGGTGCGCATGGACCGGTAGCCGTCCACGGTGTGGCACGCCATGCACTGTCCGCGGAACATGAGTTCTCCGCGCGCCACATGGGCGGCCTTGACCTTGGGATCGGCGCTGTCCCCGCTCTGCCAGAGCGCCCGCTCCTCCGGCCGCACCCACGGGGAATGGGTGAGGTAGCCGTCGCGGTTGAACGCGTCCACCTGGCTCTTCCGGGTGCCGTTGGAGAACATGTGCTGGTTAATCACATAAGGCTTGCGCAGCATTTCCCGCGCGTATTCGGTGGAGGCGGTGGCGGCCATGGCGAGCAGCA
>CAIJOU010000415.1 GCA_903822375.1 Candidatus Hydrogenedentota bacterium | reverse complement strand
CTCGCCCTATCTGCCCGTGTCCCAGGAGGCAATCACATGGTTGTTCATGCTCTCGGCCTTCCTGGGGCTTCCGCTTTCGATGCCGCCGCTGGCGCTGGCCGTTTGGGCACTGTATGCGGCCGCGCAACGCAGGCGGGTTCGTTTTTCCACTGTGGGTCTGCTTTCGCTGGGGTTCTTCGCTTTGGGGGCGGTGACTTCGAACATGCACGATGTGCTCTGGTGCGGAATCATCACCCACGGATACAACCACCCCTATCCTGCCGGAGGTGACCTTGCCTTTTTCTATGCAGTTGCAAGGCTGTTCTCCATTCCTGACAAAATCTCCGCCGATTACGCCACCTTCGGGGCCTGCATGATTATCATGGTTATGGCTGAACTTATGCTGGCCGCAGTCTGTCTGCGGCGCGTGCACAGGATTGAGGCGGCCGCAGGGGCCGACTGAGCAAGCCGGACATAACGCGCTCCCGTGGGGCCGCGGCACTCAACGGCGGCGAAGACGCCGTGCGCCAAAAGCCGCAGCAGCGAGGCCGAGCGCGACCAGTCCCGCAGAAGACACCGCGGGCATGGGATTCACCGAGATGAACAGCGGGCCAAAGACCTGCTGGCCGTTGTCATAAACGCAGTCATACACGCCTCCATCGTCCCTGCCCAGGCGGGTAATGTGCAGTTCGCGCCAACGGGTGCCAAAAAGGCCCGTGTTGTTTTGCAGGGGCTGGCCGTCCTTGCGCCACTGAAATCCGCCCGACAGGTTGACCGTGCCGGGAACTACCAGGGTCAGCACGCTGCCCTGGTTGAACGCGCCGCCCGTCGAACGGCCGCTGATCTGGGTTCCGGGTTTCACCATCGGGTCCAGGGCGGCCATGAGATAGAGGTCCCGCCCGCCCTGCGGCATGAAATAGTCATATTCCTGTCGGTTGGTGGCCCCGTCGCCGTCCGCATCACCGTCGGGCCCAAAATACCCGCCCAGCGGCATGTAGTTCCCCACGTCTGGAATCGTGACACCCGGAGGCAGGGCAATGACCACGCTGATGGCCGCCATGAGCAGGGCCGGGACGATTGTTGATTGCGGGTTGCCCAGGGTCATATACCCTGCCAGAAGCGTGTCCAGTCCGGGGATGGACCGCGTTATACGGCCGCCCGGACCGCCCAAATCGGATTGCATGCGGGTGATGTTGTGCTGCCAGGCTTCCTGCACGGCGGCATGGGTCACGCCGCCGCTGGCGCCCAGGTTGAGTGACGGATTGTGCAGACACGCATAAATCAGGCCCAACTCGCATCCGTCCAGCATATTGTTGCCCACAATGCTGGGGGGGCTTACGCTGATGGTGCCGCTGTTTGCGTCACAGGCATCCGGGGAAAAGCGCTGTCCGCCCAGCATCCAGTCGACCGGAGTGAACGTGTCGTCGAGGGAGCGCATCGCGCCGTCGAAGTCATCGGCGCCCGCAAGGGACGGGTCGGTGAAGGTCAGTGGACCGTTGTGGCTGAATCCGCCATTTCCAGCACCGGGTCCGCCCAGCGGCGTCAGGGAGGCGTCGACAATGGTATTGTCGTCCAAGACCTGCAATTTCATCGGACCGGTGTCGCCGCCAAGGCTGACCGTAACCGTGTAGACCGAGCCGGAGCCGTCGACTTTCACCACGCTGGCGGCCTTGGCCCCTGAGACGGTGAAATCGGTCGCATCAACGCCGGTAACGGGCTTGCTGAAAGTCACCCGAAACTGCTCTTGCGGCGTTAGGGGGGCTGTCGACAGGGGAAGAATTTCCAACACTGCCGGATAGGCGAGCCAGGTGCCGTAGAACTCGTCAATGCAACGGTGCGCCAGCAGGTCATAGCCCAACATGGTCAGGTGCATGTCTTGGTCCATCAGCGCTTCCAACGGGGAATTGTAGCTGGGATTGCCGCCCGGGAACGGGGCGTAGTCCTGCCCAACGCCTCCCGGAAAGGGAACCGTCCCGGGCGCGATGGGCGGGGTCGCCAGGGGAATGCCGTAGTAATACTGCATGAGGCCGAGGTTGTGAACGTAAACCGTGCGGGCTTTGTGTCCCCTGCCAAACCGTTCCAGGCGCGAATACTCAAATTGCGCCCACACCGCATTGCTTTGCTGGATGGTGGCCCCGCTTCCCATCTGATGGTTGCCAAAGTCATAGCCGCACACGGCCACCCGGATATTTGGGCGGATGGACAGAATGTAGTCGATTACGGCTTCGGTGTTGGCGTTAACGCCGTCCATGAACGAGGCCAGTTGATCGGGCGGCAGGCTTGGGGTCCAGTTGCTGTCGTACACAAAATCATTGCCGCCCAGGCTCAGATGAACCACATCAATGGTGGGATAGGCGAGCAGTTCCTGACGGACCCGGTCGAGATACTTGGGCGTGTTGAACTCCCGCGCGCGTATGCCCACCTCCGTGGTCTGGCTGCCCCGCTGGCCTATCCCGGCCAGAGCCGGATAGTCATTGAATGAGAATTCAAAGTTTCGGAAAAGCTGCATGAATCCGGGCCAACTGTCGCCCACAAGGAGTATGCGCGGAACATCGCTGGTCCCTCCCCATGCAGACGCGCCCAGAATAACGCAAGCCAACAACACGAGCAACGACGAAACCTTCCTCTTCATCTTCAGACCTCCCTCAATTCGAACATTACATGCGGAAAAGCTGCATGATTATATGCCACTCTGAAAAAAAAGAACATACCCTGCCGGAAAGCATGCGTCAAGGGCAATAAATGCCCGTCCATGGTAGCGGGCTGCAACAACACGAGCACCCATAATCCTGGTCTGCCAATGGCGGCGGTTGCGAAAGTATAGAATCGGCGGACAGGCAATCCGAAAGGAGACGGCCTGAAATCGAGGCCGCCGCCTGCAAATCGACCGAACTGAGGACTGTCACGACGGGCGTGTGGTGCTGGACCACGCCGCTTTGCGGGAGGCTGACACGAACATGGTGCGCCGGTTGGTTCGTGGCGCATCCACTGGACCGCACCACGGTTACTGTTTCACTCGAACGGACCCGGGAAGCATGCCCGGTAATGCAGCCGGGCTCCGAAAATGGAATTTCGGGGAACGGGGGAACGTTTCTCTATTCCCTGATATTAATATTTTGTCAAGATTTAACCGTGTACTTTTCGCATACATTGGGTTAGAATGTTGGGTTATAAAATGCCGTTATTGGCCTTTTCACCACACGCTGACGTTGGGTCGGCTGTTGGAGGTAGGAGAATATGTCCGTTTTCCTGAAGCGGCCGCTTTTAGGCTTGGCATTGGTGTGTCTGTTTGTGTCTGTTGCGGTTGGCGGCTGCTCCGAGTCGCTTTCAATAACCGCCCCCAGCCTGGTGAACCTTGCGCAGACGCAGCCTGGGTCGACCTCGTTTCCGGGAGGGCTTAATCCGGGCAATACGCAGGGACAGACAGGTTCGGGCTCTACGGTTGTCGTTGCCACACAAAATCCGATGCTGCGGACCCTGGGACTGCTGAACACGTTTGCCTCCGTAACGGTCGGCGGATGTTCCACATCGGGTTCACTGATTGTTCCAGACTTTGCGGGTGTCACGCTCGCGCAAGCGCAGGCGACCCTGCTTCTGGCCGGGCTAAAGCCGGGAAATGTCCGGTGGGCTTACAGCGCAACGGTTGCCGCGGGCACCGTGATCAGCCAAGACCCGGCGGCAGGAACGCTGGCGTCACGCGGCGCGGCCGTGAATATGCTCGTTTCTCTGGGGCCGCAACCGGCAACCGTGCCCGACGTGGTGGGTAAAGTGCAGGCGGAAGCGCAGACAGCCATAACGGCGGCCGGCTTCGTTGTGGGTGAGGTCACACAATCTTTCAGCCTGACGGTCACCGCGGGTGATGTGATCAGTCAGGACCCGACCGCAGGAACTCTTGCACTGCCGGGCGGGGAAGTGAAACTGCTCATTTCCCTGGGACCGCAACCGCTGGCCGTGCCCAATGTGCTTGGCAAAATCCGGGAAGAGGCCCAGACGGCAATTGTGGCCGCAGGATTCACCCTGGGCACGGTGGCGCAGGGCTCCAGTGGGACCGTGCCGGCGGGCTGTGTGATGAGTCAAAATCCGCCGGCCGACGCGATGATGCCCCCCGGCACTGCGGTGGACCTGACCGTTTCCCAGGGCCCGCAGTCGGTGGCAGTGCCGGATATAGTCGGAAGAGCCCAATCCGACGCGCAGGCCACGATTACGGGCACGGGGTTTTCCGTGGGTGCGGTGACCCAGGAGTGGAGCGCGGCCGTGCCGACAGGCAGCGTGATTAGCCAGAACCCGGCCGCCGGAACGGTTATGATTCCGGGCACTGCGATCGATTTTGTTGTTTCCAAGGGTCCGCAGCCCGTGGCCGTGCCCGATGTGGCTGGCAAGACGCAGACAGAGGCACAGGCGGCGATCGCAGGCGCGGGGCTGACGGTGGGTGCAATCACGCATCAGTACAGCGACACGGTTCCGGAAGGCGCTGTGGTCGGCCAGAACCCGGCAGCGGGAATGCTCATCACCCCTGGCTCTCCGGTGAATCTGGTGCTCGCAATAAAGACCCTCTCACTGTGCGATTATTACCCCCTTGGTGTGGGCAACACGTGGGTCACCGCGGGAGCCAATTGGATCAACACCCAGATTATAGAGGCGTTTGTAATCAACGGGTGCCAGTGCTACAAAGTGAAGGCTGTCGACCACGGCTCAAACGACAAGATCACCTATTCCTATTTCGCCAACGCGGGCGGCTGGATGTACGGCTATGATGCCCTTGACGACCTTTTCCTGCTTCCGGGAATAGCGGCCAGTGCGCAAAAGATCGGCCCCCAAACGGTCACACCCGGCGTGCCCTTTGTGGCCAGTTTTAAGGGTATTTCCCTGAGCGTCACACCCGTCAGAGGCCGCCTTTCCGACTTTGTGGCCGACACAAGCGCATGCCCCTTTGGCGACGTTGAGGACACGGTCGCGTTGAAACTGGGCAATCTTGTCGTGATCGTCCTGGGCAGAAACCTCGGGCCGCTTTACTTCAATTACCTGACAAGCAGCGGTTTCTATTCGTCAATCACCATTGTCGACGGATGCGGCCTTGGCTTATAGGCAAAGACACTTTCTTCAATACAGCGTCCTCACACCCTCGGCATCTGTTCTCGAGTTTGGCTTGCAACCTTTTAATTGAACGCGTCTTGCATCTCAAGGGCGCGTGCTGGTTGGCACCGGCTTCCAGGAAGAATCCGAGCATAAACCGGTTCCGCGCTCTGGAAGCGCCCGTTCAGGGACCGTGCGAAATATCGCCTTTCTGCCGGGTGTTGAATCAATAGTAAACTCAGTGGCAGGCTCGACCGTCCGGCTGTAATTCCAGCAGAGGGTTGGCGAAGAGTTTGCGCAAGCCGTTGGAAGCCGGATGATGCGGGCCATTTCCAGAAAAGGAACGTATCATGAGGAAGATCGCGAGTGGGGGTGCGGCCGTGGCATCACGGGCAAAACAGGGCCTGCCTGCGATGCCTGCACTCCCAGACATGCCGGAGCCTGACAAAGCGCACGAATGGCTCAGCCGTCTGGTCGGAAGGTGGAATGCGGAGGTTGAAGCCTACTTTGAACCCGGGAAGCCTCCCGTGAGATCCGGGGGAACGGAGCGGGTCCGCGCCATTGGAGGGTTCTGGATCGTCGCCGACTACAAGGGAACTTTCATGGACAGGCCCTTCACGGGCCTGCTCACGCTCGGCTATGACTCCGGGACCAAGAAGTACATAGGCTCGTGGGTCGGCTCGCTCGACAGCCACCTCTGGCAGTACGAAGGGACGCTCAACGCAAGCGGAACAATCCTGACCCTGGAGACCGAGGGCGAGTGCCCCACGAGACCGGGAAGGCTTTCCAAGTTCAGAGAAACAATCGAGTTCAAGGGCAAGGACCACAGACGCTTCATCTCCTCCATGCTGGGAGACGACGGAAAGTGGTTCACCTCGATGATCATAGACTACAAGCGCCTTCTTTGAACGGTGCCCGAAGCAGGAATGTGCAAGGCGCTCTTTGCGCAACGCGATGCACCGGTGATGCGAAACGCCGCCGGTGCATCGGAAGGTGTGTGTGCTTGAAGCCGGGAGGGGACGGCGGCGCAGGCTGTTGAACGTTGCGGGCATGTTTTCGGGGCGGGAACGCTGGAGCCGCGCCTCTTACGCGGGAAGGCGCAGGGCGGAAGCGGGGTGTCTTCACTTCGCATGAATGGGGTCGCCCCGGTAGTCAATTGCTTTTCGCGGCATTGAGAAGACGCCGGGCAGTGCGCTAATCTCCTCTTCGGACGCTGATAGCAACGTCGACGGCAACGTGCTGCGGAGCGGAACAGAGCCTAAGG
>CAIJOU010000414.1 GCA_903822375.1 Candidatus Hydrogenedentota bacterium | reverse complement strand
CTGGCCAAGGCGCGCGACCTTCTGCGCGCCGCGGGCGCGGCGGCGCGGGGCGTGTATGTGCGCGGGGGCGTCTACCCGCTGCGCGAAGCGCTGGCGCTGGGCAAAGAGGATTCGGGCGCGCCGGACCGCGTGGTGACCTGGCAGGCTTTCCCGGGTGAGACGGTGCGCCTGACGGGCGGCGCGGCGGTGACCGGATTCACGCCGCACAGCGGCGAAATCCTCAAGGCCGACGTGTCGGCACTGAACGTGCCCGAAGGAAAAGAGCGGCAGTTCTTCTTCAGCGGCGAGCGCCAGACCCTGGCGCGCTGGCCCAACAGAGACGCGGGCGACATGCCCGGCGGCAAATGGGCCTTTGTCGCCGCGTCGGTGGACGCGGAGAAAAGCAAGAGCTTTCACTATGCGGGCGACAAGCCCGGGCAGTGGAAGGACCTGAAGGGCGCCGAGATATCGATCTGGCCGAACTACAACTGGTGGCAGACGATTGCGCCGGTGGCGGCCATTGACGCCGCGGACAAGAAGGTGACGCTGGCGGGCGACCTGCCCTACACCATCGAGCCGGGCCGCCGCTATTTCTTCCAGAACCTGCTGGAGGAACTGGATGCGCCGGGCGAATGGTATCTCGATGCGGCATCGCACACGCTCTATTTCTGGCCGCCCGCGGCCGTCGAGGGGGTGGAGGCGGTGCTGCCCGTGGCGGAAAGCATCGTGCGGATGGACGGCGCGGCCAACATTGCGTGGCTGGGCTTCACGATGGAGGCGGTGACCGGCAATGTGGCTGTGATGCAGGACTGCACGGGCTGCATGGTCGGGCGAAGCGTCCTCCGCAATGCGGGCGCCTACGGCGTGGTCGTTCGGGGCGGCAAAGGCTGCAAGGTCGCCGGATGCGACATCACCGGAACCGGCCGGGGCGGCGTCGTGCTCGACGGCGGTGATCGCAAGACACTCACGCCGGGCGCGCATGTGGCGGACAACAACCATATCTGGCATGTGGCCGAGTTGTGGCAGACCTACGAGACGGGCGTCAACATCAGCGGTGTCGGCAACCGCGTGTCGAACAACCTCATCCACGACCTGCCGCACATCGGCATTCTCCTCACGGGCAACGACCACGCGATCGAGTGCAACGAAATTCACCATGTCTGCCTGCAGGGCAGCGACAACGGTGCCTTCTACATGGGCCGCGACTGGACCCAGCGCGGCGTGAAGGTGCAGTTCAACCGGATTCACGACGTGTACGGTTTCGGTTTCGTCGGTCCTGCGGCGGACGATGCCGGGAAATATGTCTATGCGTCCCCGCACCAGGCATGGGGCATTTATCTGGACGACTGCAGCAGCGGCGTGACCGTGCTGGGCAACCTGTTCTACCGCGTGCCGCTGTGCGGCGTGATGATTGGCGGCGGCCGCGACAACGTGGTGGACAACAATGTCTTCGTCGACTGCGTGCCGGCGCTGCACATCGACGCCCGCTGGGACGCCTACTGCTGGGACGTGATGCAGCAGCGGCTGGACGCGATGAACTACAGGCAGCCGCCCTACAGCGAGCGCTATCCCGAACTGCTCAAGATGGGCGACGACCCGCGCAGGCCCGCGAACAACCAGTTCGTGCGCAACGTGGTGGCCTACACCCGCGACGACTACCGCGGCCTCAGCACCACAAAACCGGGCTCGGCCGAGTCGGTTGTCTACAATCTCAGCCCCTTTGATCCGGAGAGCACGGTGTTCTCGTCGAACGTCATCTTCCATCCGTCCCTGCCGAAGATCTTCTGCCAAGGCTACAAGAAGGACGACGCCGCCACTTTGGAATGGCTGCAATGGACCGACAAGGGCTTCGACAAGGACAGCGAGCTGGCCGACCCGCGTTTCATGAACGCGGCCGCCGACGACTACACCATGCGGCAGGATTCACCCGCGTTCAAAAAGAAGGACTTCAAGGCCGTGCCCGAATGGCGCATGGGCCTGTACAACGACGAGTTCCGCGCCTCATGGCCGCCGCCCAAGCAGGAGATCAAGGACGGCAGCACGCACACGGAGTGGGTTGTCGCGCCGGAATGACAAGAGAAAGAACCACAGTTCTTGGACGGGCTGGAGTGGCAGAATTACACAGACTTGATGCGAGCGCTCAAGACAAGCGCCAATTATGGAGTGCGGCGGCAACGACGCCGCTTTGGCTGATTTCACGCGTCAAGCAAGCCAAAGCGGTGTCGCCGCTGCGCTCGGCCACCGCACTCCAAAATGGATGCCTACTGAACTGACGAAGGGGGACATATGCGCGCGTGCCTTGTGTTGGCGATGACCATTACGGCAGGGGCAGGCTGGACGGAACCTGATTTGTCCCCGCCTGCGGCCTTGGATCTGAACCAGTTCAAAGAACCCGAGGCGGTGCTATGCCCCGGTTACTTCTGGCTATGGAACGCGCCGCTCGACCCGGAGACATTGCGGGCGCAATTGCAGGATATGGTCGCGCATGGCGCGCGCAGCGTCTGCGTGCTGCCCATGCCGCACGGGTTTCGCCCCGACTCCACCAACAACTCCCTGGATCCCGATTACCTGACGCCGGAGTACTTCGACCGCGTGCGACTGGCCGTGGACGAGGCTGCGCGGCTGGGGATGAACTGGTGGCTGTATGACGAGGGCGGCTGGCCGTCGGGACAGGCGCTGGGCAAGGTGGTCGAGGAACATCCCGAATTGGGCGTGCAGCGGATGGCGCGCGAGCGTGTCGAGGCGGCCGAATCCTATGAAGTGCCCAAGGATGCCTTTGCGCTCATCACTGCGGGTGAATCGCCGCGCACCTATGCTCCAGGCGAAATCTGGAAGCCGGCCGGAGCGGGGGAGAAGGCATGGCTTTATCGTGTGAAGCAGGAGGGACGCCCCAACCTGCTCAACCCGGATGCCACCAAACGCTTCATCGAACTGACCCATGAGGGTTATCGCCGCGCGATGGGCGACCACCTTGGCAAGACCGTCCGCTTCACTTTCACCGACGAACCGGGCGTGCCCAATCTTGATGTGCCCAAGTCGATTCCATGGGTGCAGCAAATGGACGCCCTCTATACAGGGCAATTTGGCGGCGACATCAAGAAGATGCTGCCATATCTGTTTGACGAACCCGGACCCGACGCCTCCGCAAATGTGGCGAAGGCGCGCATCGAATTCTACGACCTGTGGACGGGACGTTTCCGCGATGCCTATTTCGGGCAACTGCGCGACTGGGCCCATGGTGTGGGCATGGGTTCGGGAGGACATCTCAACGGAGAGGACGAGACACTCAACGTCGTCCGCTACGGGTTTGGCCAGGCGCTGCGCCAACTGCGCGCGATGGATGTGCCCGGCGTAGATGTGATTTGGCGGCAACTGTTCCTCGGCAAGCCGGACCCGAACCACTTCCCAAAATATGCGTCGAGCGCGGCGCACCAGAACGGCACCCGTTTCGCATTCACCGAATCCTTCTGCGTGTACGGCAACGGCCTGACGCCCGCGCAGATGAAATGGCTCATTGACTACCAGTTCGCGCGCGGGCTCAACCTGTTCGTGGGCGGCTGCTATCCCATGAGCACGCGGGACCATCACATGACGGGAGAGCGCCCGCATTTCGGCCCCTGCAATCCACTTTGGGACCATCTCGCGGGCTTCAACGCCTACACGGCGCGGCTGGGGTATGTGCTGTCCATCGGCAAACCCAAGATTGCGACGGCGCTGTATTACCCCGCGCGCGACATGTGGGCATGGGGTCTGAAGGCCACCGAGGCCGCCGACACGCAGGACCGACTGGCCGCCGCACTGCTGGCGCGGCAGTGTGACTTTGATCTTATTGACGATGACCTGCTCTCCACCGCGAAGTTGGAAGACGGCGCTGTGGCGGCGGGGGCGATGCGCTACGACACCATCGTCTGCGGCAGCGTGCACTGGATGCAGCCCGAATCGCGCGAGCTGCTGGCGCGCTTCGCGCAGTCCGGCGGCAAGGTGCTCTGCCTTGGCGCGGCGCCCGGTGTGGACGGCAAGCCGGGTGCGGCTGCGGCTGGCATGCGG
>CAIJOU010000413.1 GCA_903822375.1 Candidatus Hydrogenedentota bacterium | reverse complement strand
GGCCATGCCCCGGCGGAACGAAGTACAACTTCGCGCGCAAGCGCGTTCCCAAATGCAATTTGGGAACGAGAAGCCAAAGCAGAAACAGCCCCACCCCTCCCCTTGTCAAGGGGAGGGAGAAAAGCAGGTGCCTCGTTCGCGCGAACGGCGCCGCAAAGTGGACGCGGCATCTTGCCGTGTTCTTCGTGCACCCGTGGCGCGCGCAAGCGGCTGGGGCAAAGCAAACACGCCGCCCTTGCCTCGCTGTCTCCTTCACCCACCGCGCGGTCAGGACGCTGAAAGAAAGAGGCTGGAAGCCTCTTCTACTTTGAGGCCGGCGTTCCGGCGCCTACTCTTGTTTGGCCAGCAGCGCATCCACATAGCGGGAATCCATCTGCTTCTTGGCCATGGCCCGCTTCACGGGCGGCAGTTTCAGGATGGCTCCGAGCACGGCCCCCATCGCGCGGTGGCTGGTGTAGGCTTGGTTGTCAAAGAGCAGGTTTTGCAGTTTGCCTCGCTCGATGGCCTGAATCACGAAACGGTGCACCGAGTTCACCGGTGTGAGCACGCGCGCCTTGCGCGGCTTCAACCTGATGGCCGCCCTGGCGCAGGGACGCACGCACACGCCGCAGCCAAGGCAGCGGTCCTCGTCCAGTTGCGCCGTCTTGCGGTTATGGTTGTCCGGGTCGTGCGCCGACACGAGGCTGAGCGCCTCGACCGGGCAGAGACTCACGCATTTGCCGCAGCCGCTGCACTGCTCCGCGCTGACCTCGGGCAGGAAATTGGTCGTGTGCACGGGCCGCAGGTGCCCAAAATGCCGCGCGCCCTTCATTGCCTCGCAGCAGCAGCCGCAGCAGTTGCATATGAAGCTCACATTGCGCTGGGCGTTTTCGCCAAACTGAACAAGGTTGTGCTCCTTGGCCTGCTGCAGCAGGTCGAGGCACTCAGCCTTGTCGACCTGGCGGACATGTCCGTGGCGGATAAGCGTTTCGGCGCCGGTGTTGAAGGTCATGCAGATATCCATGGGCGCGTCGCACGCCGTGCCCCGGTGCATGGCAATGTGGCGGCAGTGGCACATGGCAATGCCGATGTGGGACGCCGTGTTGATAACCTCGGCGGCGCGCTCGTAGTCCAGCACGCGCAGCGCATCGTCGTCCTCAATCGCCTCTTCCCGGACAAAGGCCCGGCCAAACTGGGTCTCGCCGCCGGAAAAGAGTTCGCGCCCGAAATCCTCCTGAACGACCACATACTGGTGGAACAACTCGGCCAGCGTCTTCTGGTCCAGATCCTCACGCACACGCATCATGGAGAATTCGAAGAAGCCTACCATGGGCGGGGGCAGCACGTAGCGCCTGGTCCCGCTCTTGCCCACATAATCCAGCAGGATGGCCCGTCCGGCCAGCGTGTCGAGCGTCTTGCACGCCTCAGCCTCCCCCACTTTCCAGACCCGGGCAGCCTGCTTCGCTGTGAAGGGCCTGATGGGAAGCAGCGCCACCAGATTGGCCTCCTTTTCGCTGAAAAGAAGCCGCAGAATGCTGTGGAGCAGTTCCGTGGAGGGTGCACCCTGGGGGAATTTGTTTATCCGGTCCGTAAGCCGGTCATAGGCCGATTTCAGCGTCTGGTGTGCCATGGGCGCAGTCCTTTCACGACAGGTCCCCATGCCTTCTTGATGGCATTATAACGCAGCACGGAAGAGCCGACAACCGTGAATGTCCCTGATTCGGAAATTGCTTAAGTGAACAAGAACGACCCTGCAGAAGCCATCTGAAAACAAAACACACACGGCCGGAAAGACGATTCTTCCGGCCGCGTTTC
>CAIJOU010000412.1 GCA_903822375.1 Candidatus Hydrogenedentota bacterium | reverse complement strand
GTGAGGCGGCACGCAGAGCCTCCTGCCAAAACAACCTGAAACAGTTTGGCGTGATATTCAAAATGTACGCAGGGGAAGCGAACGGGCTTTTCCCGCCGCCCGGATTAAATGGACGGTTCCTTGTTTCCGCCGGTGAGAGCCCCGACGCCCCGGGCAGTTCCCGCGACATATGGGAATTGCCCTTTGGGCCCGCCATCTACCCTGAGTACCTGACTGACGCGAACATCTTCTTTTGTCCGTCCGGGATAAACCGTGCGGAGGATTTCCTCGGCCCAAAGACGTGGAAATGGTATGCCGACGGAAAAACCATCGGGGCCGCTCCCCCGGCGGGCAAACTGACGCCGCTTCTGTTCAACGACGAACAAACCTATGTCTATTCGGGGTATGCTGCCGAGGATGAAAATGTGTGGGCAACGATGATCCATGCCGCGGACTTCCTGCTCAACATGGACCACATAGGCTCCGAGGTCAGCTTTAACCGGGGCCTTGCGCTCTTTGACCAGAACCTCAACATTGCAGATTATCCCGAATCACGGTTTCGCGCTTGGGCCCAGTCACGGTGTCTTGAAGAAATGGTCTCACCCTATTTGCCGGACGGACGACCGGCGTGGGAAGTGTTCAAGATTCGCGGGAACGGCGGTGGCAACACCATTTACCGCTTGAAGGAGGGGATTGAGCGCTTTCTCATTACCGACATCAACAACCCGGGGTCGGCCACCCATGGCCAGTCGGACCTGCCGGTGATGTGGGATATGACACAGGGTCCAAGCAAACTGGGCAAGGTGCAGTTTAACCACATGCCGGGCGGGGCCAACTGTTTATATATGGATGGACACGTCGAATATGTAAAATACCCGGGTGATCGGATTCCAAGTACGCCGCTGATGTACACGATGGGCAACAACTGGTAGGGAGACTGCATGCGGATAGGCATGGATATAACGCCCGCCACCGCGCGACCCACAGGGGTGGGCGAATATGTCCTGCACGTGCTGGAGCATCTCCTGCCGCAGTTCTCCGCCGGGGAAAGCCTCCGCGGTTGGTCCACGGGACTGCACGCTCCGGTTTCCATCCCCGCCGCCATTTCCTGCAGGCATTTCCCGATGCCAACCCGCGCCGCCTATGCGCTATGGCGGCACTGTTCCCATCCCTGCGTGGACCGTCTATTGGGGGGAGTGGACCTGTTTCACGCCACCAACTATTTCCTGCCGCCGACCGCGAAGGCGAAGCGCGTTTTGACCCTGTACGACCTCGCGTTTCTGGTCGAACCGCGCTGGGCAAGTCCAAAGATTGTGGGCCCCTTTTCCCGGGATGTGCCGCGTTTCGCCCGCGAGGCCGATGCCATTGTCACCTGTTCGGAACACAGCCGTCAGGACATTGTCCGCCTGTGCAAGGTTTCGCCCGACCGTGTTCATGTCGCCTGCGGGGCGCCGGACCCCCTCTTTTCCCCCCTGGACCGAACGCGCGCCCAGACCCGAATGAGGGACCTGTTGGGATGGGACGCCCCCTATGTTCTGTACGTGGGCACTTTGGAACCTCGGAAGAATCTTGAAACACTGCTCCGTGCCTTTGCACGCGTCAAAAAGAGTCATCCCCACCGTCTCGTGCTTGCCGGGGGAATGGGCTGGAATATGCAGCATCTGCCGGGTTTGATTGACCGGTTGGGACTCACCCAGCGCGTCTCACTGCCCAGTTACCTGCCAACGCGCCAGGACCTTGTCGCCGCCTATTCGGCGGCGGACTTGTTTGTGCTGCCCTCCCACTATGAGGGATTTGGCCTGCCTCTGGCCGAGGCCATGGCCTGCGGCTGCCCGGCCATAGCCTCCGATGCCTCTTCGCTCCCGGAGGTGGGCGGTGATGCCGTTCGCTACTTCTCCCCGCAGGATGAACCAGAACTTGCCCGTCTCATGGATGACCTCCTGGCAAGACCCGACATCCGCTCGGCAATGGCAAAGCAGGGGTGCGCGCAGGCAAAGCGCTTCACCTGGGATGACACGGCCCGGCGCATCCTCGACGTGTACAGGAGCCTAACCTGATGCGCGTGCTCATCAACGGCCTCCAGGCAGCCAACCGCAGCGGCACAGGGCGCTACGTCAACGCACTGTGCCATGCCCTGCCCCAGGTCGCGCCGGAGCTCGAAACCGTCGTGGTTTGGCCGTCCGGGCAACCTCACCCCCCGCTGGAGGGGAACATCAGAGTCATTGAACATTCCGCCGGATTGATTTCCCGTTTGCGTTTCGACCACCGCTCGGTTCGAGCCGTAGCGCAACGTGAAGCGGTGGACCTGCTCCATTATCCCGCATCGACCGGCTGCCTCTTTCCGCCACGGCCGCTGGTCCAGACAGTTCATGATCTTTGCTTCCTGCGTCATCCGGAGTGGTTTCCCGCTTCCAAGAATCTCTACTATCGACTCTTCATAGGTCCGACAGCCCGCAAGGCCGACATGCTTCTGGCAGACTCGCAGGCGACCGCCGAAGACATTCAGACGCTTCTGGGCATACCCGAAAGCCGCATCCGCGTGACGCCTCTGGGGGTGGGACCGGAATTCTATCCGCGCACACAGGAAGAGCAACTTGCGGTCCGTGCAAGATATGCACTCCCCGAAAACTTCTTCCTTTTTGTCGGCACGCTGGAACCGCGCAAGAATCTGGTGCGCCTCATTCAGGCGTGGGACAAGGCCTGTGCCTCCGGCCTCCCCCATCTTGTCGTTGCCGGGAGACGGGGTTGGAAGGCCGATGCCGTATTCAAAGCCCTGCAAAACATCCGGAACAGCGATACACTTCATCTTCCGGGGTTTGTGGCCGATGAGGACCTTCCCGCACTGCTCAGCGCCGCTCAGGCCTTCATCTGGCCCAGCCTGATGGAAGGCTTCGGCCTGCCACTGTTGGAGGCGATGGCCTGCGGCACACCGGTGCTCACATCCAACCTGTCCAGTATGCCGGAGGTTGTGGGACATGCCGCCTTACTCGTAGATCCCACCAGTGAAGACCAGCTCGCCCAAGCCATGATGGCCCTCGCGCACGACGAACGCCTCCGCGCGTCCCTGTCAGAATTGGGTTCGCGACGGGTCAAACGGTTTTCCTGGGCCCGTACGGCGCACCTTACGGCAGCCGCTTACCGCGAACTCACTTGACCGACGCAATGCCCCTATGGCATTTTGACGGCCTACCCCTGAAGGAGACAAGAGCAATGTTTCTGAACCGTCTTCCCAAAGTCCTGGTGTTTGCCGCCCTGTTCCTTGCCGCCTCCGCTGTCTGGGCGGATTTCTCCACCCTGCCGACCCTGCCCGACGGCGGGCGCGTCCGCAGCGTAAACCACTATTTTGACCTCACACCGCGGATAGCCCCGGCGGACGTGGAAACCACTATTGTCATTCAGCCGCTCTTTGACCATGTCCGGTTCCGTGAGGACTGCAAATATGAACTGACCTATACGGCCATGGACCAGGTCTACGCGCCGCAGTCGCCCATGCACGGCAAAGCCAAACCCGTCACCCCCGCCGACAACCGGCTGACCTTGAGCTTCTTCCTGGCCGGCGAACAAGAGCACCTGCTGGTGCTGGAGGAAATCAACGCGGACAAGCGCCGGGTGATGGGCGAATTCCACCTCTACACCGTGAAAAGCGACTTGCTGCCCCTGCGCCCCTTCAAGGGCGACTTCCATATGCACAGCAACAATTCCGACGGCGCTGAATCAGCCCCCTATGTCGCCGGCGCCTGCCGCCGCGTGGGGCTGGACTGGATGGCCCTGTCGGACCACCGAAAGTATGAGCCTTCGGCAAAACTCCCCGAGGCGTTCCAGGGCGTCCCGATTGACCTGCGCATCTACCCCGGCGAAGAGTGCCATTCGCCAGACAATCCCGTGCACATCATCGCGTTCGGGCACAACGCCGCCATACGCGACCTGTACATGGAGACCGCCGAACCCCAGGCCCGTGCCGAAATAGCACAATTGCAGGACAAGATGAAGAAGGTACCCGAGGGGGTCGTCAAGTTCCACTACGCTTCCTGCAAGTGGGTAACAGACAAAATCCATGAGCGCGGCGGACTGGCCATGCTCTGCCATCCCTACTGGGTAACCGGCGGAGCGCACAACGATGCGGAACCCCTGCTGGGCGCGCTGCTGGACAGCGGCTTTTTCGATATGTTTGAACTGGTCAGCGGCAATGGTTCCAGTGACGCCGACGCATACGACTCCAACGTGCTTCAGGCGGCGCGCTATGCCGAAGCCCGCGCCAACGGGCTTAAAATACCTGTATGCGGCATCTCAGACTCCCACGGCTGCGAGAGCAACGAAACCTTTGGCCGCAATTTCACCGTGTGCTTCTCCCCCACGGCCGAACTCGCAGACCTTCAGACTGCCATCAAGAAAGGCAATTGTACCGCCGTCGAAATCATGCGCGGCGAACGCCCGCAGGTTGAAGGCGCCTTTCGCCTCGTCAAATACACACTCTTCCTGCTGCGCGAGATATTCCCCCAGCACGACGAACTGTGCGTCGAGGAAGGCCGCCTCATGCTGAGCCACAGCGCCGGCAAAGCCGACGCCGTGGACCGCCTCAAGGCCTGCCAGGGCCAAGTCAAGGCGTTGTACGACCGCTATTGGTTCACCGGCAAATAGAACTTCCATTTGGTCCCCCCTCGCAGGGGGGACTAAAGCCGCTCAGTTCTCGTGGGGTGTGCGCAGCTTTGCAGGGCAAAGCGAAGCGCACCATTCCCATCCACGCCGAACCGCCGGATGGTGCGCTCCGCTACGCTGCGCACACCCTACCGATTCGCCCTCTGGTCTATCCCGTGAGTTTGGATTGCCCCAGAACCCGAACCTCGGTATAATACCGGTGTCGGTTCGTCCGGTCCCATGACCGGGCGCTAAGAGGGAACCCGGTGTGAATCCGGGACTGCCCCGCAGCGGTAATCAGGAACGAACGACGCCACGCGGTGGTTCGCCACCGTGGGAAGCACTGGGCCAACGGCCCGGGAAGCGGCGTCAAGTAGGCCCGCCGGTAACACGGCCTTGCCTGTGAGTCCGAAGACCTGCCGATCAGTACCGGGTGTGCGCCCTGGCTTCAGCCAAGGCTGCGCCCATGGTCAGACAGCGAGGGCTTTGGTGCAATGAATTGTGAACTTTTCCGTAGCGCGTTAAATCGCGCAATTCCCTTCATCTATCTGCTTGCGGCATGTCTGGCAACCCCCGTCCCGGCCTCTGCAATGGACCTTCTTCCATTGTCCATTGTCAATTATCAATTGTCCATTATTGACGACCCCTGGGCTGACGCGGTGCTGTCCTACAATGGCATCGAGTCCCAGGCCGGCTTCACCGACCCTTCCAAGACCCTCGGCGCCCCGGTCGGCGGCAGCACGCTGGCGCCGAACAAT
>CAIJOU010000411.1 GCA_903822375.1 Candidatus Hydrogenedentota bacterium | reverse complement strand
TTACCGCACAAATCATGAATTACCGGACAAACACAGTGCCTTGCTAATGCGCCCGGATACGAGATTAATTTTCCGTCCGGGCGTTTCAATTTTCCGTCCGAATCCGCCTAGATAATCCAATCAGAAAAGGGCTCGGTATAGTGCCGGGCCAATACTGAATGGAGACCTGCGATGGAAGAAGAGTTGTTGACCATGGGCGGATTTGCCGCGAAGTGCGGCATATCGACAAGGACTGTGAATCGCTGGCGAAACATGATGTTCTGGCAAGCGCCGAGAAGGTTGTGCAAGAGCGCGCGTTTGCGAATGACAAACCTTCTGGCATGGACCAACGAGAGGAAGGGTTGTGACTGCCGCACTACCGGCTGGGCCCTGCCGGCCCCGGCGGCTGGCTGCCACGCGAACGGAGGTGCGTAATGATGACCTTCGACCTTGGCAGCCATGCAATCACTCATCCCGAAAACGCGTTCTGGACAGTTTCCAAGAAAGGCGTACACGGCAGTAAGAGCAAGAAACCCGGCCAGACGCGTCTTATCTCGGTTTCGTATCACGGGACCCTTGAACATGCCCTGGACAGCGTTATTCGGCTGTTGGCGGATGACAAGGGCGCGGAGACGCTTGCGGGATATCTCGAAGACATCCGTGCCGTGTGGGCCGACGTGAAACGCACGGTCCAAGCCGGACTCGGCAGGGCGCGTGCTCTGCCGGGGATAAACAAAGAAAACGCAGAGCAACACGCTTTGCTGAAAGGTAAAAACAAATGACAACCGAAATAGATACGCTTCCGGTGACTAGTTCACCATTGTCGGACGAATATCCCTACCCCAGTGAGGAAAAAGCCTCCATGTTCTTTGACACCCACAATTGGGAGGAGAAGGTCGATGAATCGCAAGAGTGGCTATTCCGTGACGCGATTCCGGAAGGCAGTGTGAGCATGATTTATGGACCTGGAGGCGTGGGAAAGAGCACATTTACGCGAGTGCTTGCATTGTCCGTGATGACATATCGGAGGTTGATTCCTTCTTTTACGCCAAAGTACCACAACTTCAGGCCTGCGGACGATGAGGAACTTGCTAGACAGTGGAAAGTTATGACCGAGAATGACTGTGTAAAGGACGTTATCTTGCTGTCTGCCGAGGATGATGCGGGGGTTGTCATGCGAAGCATGAAGGCGATTGCCGAGCTGTACAAGATCCCAAAGATCCATTTCGATGGGGCAATTCGTGAGAAACTGCACCTGATAGCAGGGCGTTCCGAGCGCTTCCTGGAGCCTTTCGGCGAGGGTGACTGGGACTGGAGCGACTTCTTCAGTGAAATCTACAAGACGGCCAAGAAACTGCCCGGCAGTCCCTTGATCATCATTGACCCGTTGCAGCGGTTTTACCTGGAGACGGAGACAGACAACAACCACGCAACCCGATTCATGGTAGCATGCGGCAAGTTGGCAAAAAACACATTGAGCACAGTGATCTTGGTTCACCACCCTGACAAGAAGACCGGCCAACCGAGAGGCGCGACAGCTTTCAGGAATGAGGTTCGCTCTGCTTGGTCCATGGAGGCTACCGGGCGCGGTTCTGTGAAACTTGTCCACAACAAGTGCAACGTAGGACCGGAGCAACAACCGTTTGAACTGGTATTGGATGGTCCTGCGTTGCGAGAGAAAAGCCTTCCCAGTATTGAGGTGGGAGCCAGTGTGGCTCGGTGGGTCACCGACCATCCAGATTCGGCGTTGACCATGGGTGGACTCAAAATGGGAACGGGCGGCGCGGCTAAAGAACTGCTCGCCCATCTGAAAGTGTCCTACCCCGACCTGGAGAAGATGGACGCATACCGGTCTATCGAGGAGGCCTTGGCGAGCGGGTTACTTGTCGAGGGTTCTGTCAAAGGGCGGAATGGGAAGACCACCAAACCGCTGAAAGTGAAGGGTACGCCGGCGTGACCAACCGCCCCTCTTTGCACACCCCTCCCCCACCTCCTTTTCTGGTGGTGCATGGATGGTGGGGCGGCCGGGTAGCATCATGGCATCCTACCCCCTAGCTCCATGCACCCCCACACCCTTCCCCTTTAGGGGGAGGGGTGGGGTGCAGTGCATGGGGCGGGGTAGTGACTGATGCTGATGGACAGGTGGACGTAGGCTAAGAAGAGGTAGAGAGCATGGCAGGTGGTGCATCGGATAGTGAGCAAGATCGGTCCTGTCAACCAGACGATTGTCGAAGAGTTCAAGATGACCATAACTGGGGCCTAACTGGTAGGCATCCAGGTTCCGCAGACCCAATAGCCCCAACTGGGCAATGAAAGAAGAATAGACATGACAGCTACATTTCTTGAATTGAGAGGACGCCTTGAAAGCTTGGCCGCGCGCAAGGAAGCGTATGCGGCTGAGAATGCAGAGCGAGCTCTGGCCATGGAACCGCCCGCATACAGCGCCGCGGTGTTTCTTGACTTGGCCGTGAAGATGGAGGCGCTTGCAGAAGAAGAACGGGCCAGAGCCGCAGACTCCGCTGAGGCAGCCTCCTTGAAGGAAAAGATGAAGGAGAAGGGGCTGGTGGACGTCTCGCCCATGGCAGCGTTGATTCGTAGGCGGCGAATGGCGCTGAGTATGACCCAAGATATTCTCGCCGCCGCCGTCGGCTCAGGTCTTGCCTCCGTAAGAAAGTGGGAAAGTGGCAAGATCCAGCCGGGAAGCAAGTGGCTCAAGAAACTTGCGCATGCTTTGGGTGGCACGCCCGAACAGTACGGTGATCCCCGATTGGCCCTGGATGCGCTGCGTATTTGCGCCACGTGACAGTAGTCTCATGGGAGTTCTTGAGGTTCGCACCTTAACCTCCCTGTCCTCCTTGGCAGTCTGCCCTGCAGGTTCGAAGCAATGACAACACTCTCTTGACTTACGGGGTCGGTGCAAGACACGCATGGTTTGCGCGGCCCCGGTCAGGAGAGAAAGGCGAGGAACAGTCGGTCATGTGACGACGAGCACTATTCTCAGGTGAAGCGCGCGTGGCGGAGTAGTGAGACAAAAGAATGAACGCTGACTGTTAGACGCATGACAGTATATGCCGCCGTGTGCGCCTAGCCTCTTGCCAGCACCAGCAACTGGCACGTCATCAGCCTAAGGCAGCGCAGCCCTTAGTGGGTGATACATCCGGCGCGAACGAGTCTGTGAGTCCGTGGGCGGTCAGCGCAAGCTGCCCTCAATCTGCACGACCACGTTCTTGACCTTGGCGTAGCGCATCGTGGCGCTGAGGTTCTTGTGCCGAAGGAAGGCGCTAACCTCCTGGATGGGGCGGCCCAGGTTGAACAAACGTTGGGCTACCGAGTGGCGCAGCCAGTGGGGCGTCACCTCTTCCATATCGGCTGCCACGACGACCTGCTCCCACTGCCAGCCGGGGCCCCAGCGATACTGACTTTTTGAGTCAGCTTCTGGCTTCACCATGTAGCCCGCGTCCTGGCGGTAAGGCTCGAGTGCCACTCGGAGGTCTGAATGCAGGGGGATATCGCCCTTGCTGGACCTAGACTTCTCGCCGTCGACGAAGAGCGAACCGTTGTCCCAGTCAACGTGTTCCCAGCGGGCCCGGAGAATCTCACCCTTCCGTAGGCCTCCCAGCGCCCCCAGGATGAAGAAGAGGTGAATGTCTTGCCCGAGCTCCTTGGCACCATCAAGGAGGACTAATATTTTGTCCCACGGCAGGGACTTGGTCTGCACCTCGGGCTGCTTCATCCGGCGCACCTTCAAGAAGGGGTTGTGCTCCACGAGCTCGAGCCTATGTAGGTGGCTCCAGATCGTGCCCACGTAGCCGTGTACGTAGTTGTTCACGGTGACGGGCGCGCGGCCCGGGCGCAGCGACGTCTGCCAAGCCAGGACGTCGACCGGCCTCACTCCGTCAATAGTGCGGATGCCGCGGGCCTCGCAGAAGCGGCTGAACTTTGGCCAGTGGCAGTTTTCCTGCTCTAGGGAGCGGGCCTTCTTTCCGCTCGCGGATGTCAGGTATTCGTCCCAGGCCTGATCGAATGTGTAGTGGCGTTCGGCCTTTATGCCGAGACCTTCCAGCGCTACCTGGCGCTGGTACTCCTTCGCCATGTCGATGGCCGTGCGCAGGTCGGACGTTCCAAGGGATACCGTCTTGCGTTCGCCGTCGACCATCTTGCGGAAGCAGTACGTGTTGCCGCGGAGGAATACATTCTTGGGGACTTCGAGTTTCTTTGGCATGGTGGTAGTCTCCTTGTTGGCTGCACCTTAGCATAACCCGGAATTATTGGCTACATATTTGGCTACATGGCCGTTTTTATGCTATACTTGCTGACTGTGATTTCAGCCGTAAAGGGATGCAAACAAATGAGTTACATTCATGCCGCAATGTCTATGGATTCAGTACTACCTGAAATCTGGTTCTTTATGCTGGGCGTTCTGCTTGCCGGCTACGCCATTCTGGACGGATTTGACCTGGGCGTTGGCATTCTCCATCCCTTTGTGGCACGCACAGACCAGGAGCGCCGTACGCTCATGAATGCCATAGGTCCAATCTGGGACGGCAACGAGGTGTGGCTGGTTACCTTTGGCGGGGCCATGTTCGCCGCTTTCCCGGCAGTATATGCGGCTATTTTCTCGTCTTTTTACACGGCGTTTATGCTGTTGCTTTGCGGCCTTATCTTCCGGGCCGTATCGATGGAGTTTCGCAGCAAACGGCACTTCCCCCTGTGGCGCTCCATTTGGGACGGCATCTTTTTCGCATCAAGCACGCTGGTTGCGCTGCTGTTCGGTGTGGCGACAGGCAACACGATGCAGGGAATCATGATAGACAAGGATGGCGTGTTCCAAGGCGGTTTCTTTGGTTTCCTGAATCCCTTCGCCCTGTTGGCCGGACTCCTGGTTGTGGCATTGTTTGCGATGCACGGCGGAATCTATCTTGTTTTCAAGACACACGGAGATTTGCGCCGACGCATCAGCAAGGGGATTTGGATTTCCTACACTTTGTTCCTGGCTCTGTATTTGCTTACGTCAATCTATGCCCTTGTGTTTGTACCCAACGCCACCGTCAATTTCCGACATTATCCGATTGCCTGGATAATGCCTGTGCTGAACGTTATCGCCGTGGCGGCCATCCCCCATTTCCTGACCCGAAGACAGCCGGGCCGGGCGTTTTTGGCCAGTTCCGCCAATATCTTGGCCTTTGTCTTCCTGTTCGGCATTGCCATGTTCCCGAACTTGGTGCACTCGAACCTGAACCCCGCATACAACCTCACCATCTATAACTCCGCCGCGAGCGTGACGACGCATAAGATAATGTTGGTGATAGCCCTGATAGGGATGCCTTTGGTGCTCACCTATACCATCCTGATTTACAGGGTGTTCCGGGGCAAGGTCGATCTCGAGCACGAGAACAGCTACTGAGGCGAAACACGCATGGCCATTTGCGTCCAACAGGTCCGTAACAGCGGCCCTTGGCAGCATACTACCGTATTCAGAGATTAGTCTGGGTGTTCTTGTTGTGCGCGGCTGTGACTCATCCGATCATGGAAGTGACAGAAATGCACAAGCCTTGGCGGGAATTACGCTCAAACAGATTTCCTGAGGAACTGGTGTGTCCCCCAATTCGATGCAGCACGGTCTTCCCCGAGCCTGAGACCCGCTATCCCACACACTGTCGCCCGGTCAGGCGCGGATAGACTTGCTGATCTGCTCGAGTGTCTGACGCATGGCCGGATTAGCTTCGGCCGCCTTGGCAACCTTGTCACACGAATAGAGCACGGTCGTGTGGTCTTTGCCGCCGAAGTATTCACCCACGTCGTTGAGGGAAAGGCTCGGAATCATCGTCTTGCACAAGTACATCGCCAACTGGCGCGGTTGGACTATCTGCCGCTGGCGGCTGCGTCCGCGCAGGTCGGCGATGCGCACGTCATAGTGTTCGGCCACGGCGCGCTGCACCTGTTCAATGGTTACGGGACGAATCTTCTCGGTGCCGATCAGGTCACGAAGCACGGTTTCCGCAAGGGCGGTCGTGATCTTTTCGCCGGTGAGACGGCTGTAGGCAAGGACCGTGGTGAGGGCGCCCTCAAGCTCGCGAATATTGCTGATGATGTACGTGGCGATGTAGCGCAGCACATCGACCGCCACCGTCAGATTCTCCTCGCGGGCCTTGTTCTGAAGGATGGCGATGCGCGTTTCCAGGTCGGGAGGCTGGATGTCGGTGACAAGCCCCCACTCGAAGCGGGACACGAGACGCTCCTCGACGCCCTGGATCTCTTTGGGGCTGCGGTCGCTCGACAGAACGATCTGCTTGTGCCCGTCAAAGAGGGCGTTGAATGTGTGGAAGAACTCTTCCTGGGTGCCTTCCTTGCCGCTG
>CAIJOU010000410.1 GCA_903822375.1 Candidatus Hydrogenedentota bacterium | reverse complement strand
GGCCATGCCGCCGCTTTTCTTCGCCGGGGCCACGCCCCGGCGCGGCGAAGTGCACGACCTGAGCGCGCGCTGTCTTCGGTCCCCCCTTGAGGGGGGCAGTCCCGCCGCAGGCGGGACGGGGGGTGTATGGCCTCCACTCGCACCCAATTCTCGGAGCAGGGACATTTCATGTCAACGCGTGGGCATACACCCCCCGCCGCTCTGCGGCACCCCCCTCAAGGGGGGACCAAGAACATCCGCGCAGTCAAGGAATTCTCGGACATCGGAGGCAATGAATAGAACATGAAAACACGACGCATCGTCATCGTGGGCAGTGCCAACATCGATCTGGTGACCCGTGTGCCGCGCAGTCCGAAGCCGGGCGAGTCGCTGATCGGTCACTCCTTTATGACGGTCACCGGCGGCAAGGGCGCCAACCAGGCCGTGGCCTCGGGCCGGTTGGGCATGCAGACCACCTTCATCGGCTGTGTGGGCAATGACGTCTTCGGCGCGCAACAGCGCGAGAGCCTTGCCGCGGCGGGTGTGGACGTGTCGTGCATCAAGACTCATCCCACCGAGCCCACCGGCACGGCCGTCATTCTCGTTGCGGACGAGGGCCAGAACTCCATCGTGGTGACCCCCGCGGCAAATCTGGGACTGATGCCGGAAGATTTGCTGGCGCACCGTGACGTCTTTGAACAGGCCGACGTGGTGCTTGCGCAACTGGAAATTCCGCTGGAAACGGTTATGACCGCGTTCACGCTGGCGCGCGAGTGCGGTGCTTTGGCATTGCTTGATGCGGGCCCGGCCCGGCCCATTCGTTCCGAACTCATCGGCATGGTGGACGTGGTGTCGCCCAACGAGACCGAGGCCGAGGCGTTGACCGGCATCCACGTTGATTCGCCGGACACGGCCCGCGCCGCGGCGCGGCGGCTGCTGGAGATGGGCGCCAAGCACGCCGTCATGAAGCTCGGCGCGCTGGGTTCGCTGTATCTCGGGCCGGAGGGCGACGTGTTCGTCACCGCCTTCCCCGTAAAGGCGGTGGACACCACGGCGGCCGGCGATGCGTTCACCGCGGCGCTTGCGCTGCGCTGGGGCACCGTGCCGGTTGCCGAAGCGTTGCGCTTTGCGAATGCCACCGGCGCGCTCGCGGCAACCGTCGCGGGAGCCCAACCGTCCATGCCCACGCTTGCGGCGGTGGAGGCCTTCCTTGCCGCGCAGGTGTAGCAGATTGTTAGAAAGATTAGTGCAACCCAGGAATGGCCGTTTATCTCGGCCAGTTTTTCTCCGGAAAAAAGGACGGAAACGACCTAAAGGACCCAAATGACGCGCACGCTGCCAGCAGTTTCGCAGGCTGCCGAACCGGATTGTCCTTTCCGTCCCTGAAGTCCTTTGGGTCCTTTCAACTGGAGTTGTCTGTTCATCGAAGTCGCATTGTTCACGCCATGAAAAGGAGAGTAGTTCGTGTCCAAATCAGTGCCGAGGTTTTCTGTTGAGGCAACCTGTCTGCCCCTGGGGCATCTTGAGGCCTCCCTGCGTTCCCTCGTCGACGCCGGCGCGGCCGAGGTGTATTTTGTCGTCTCCGACGGCGGCAGCGCCCCGCTGACGGGGGCGGGCCCCGCGCTGGTGGCCGCCGCAGGCGGTCTTGGCCTCGCGCGGCATGTGCATCTGATCACCGCACAGCCTGAACGCCACGTGGACATCTTTGCCGCGATGAAATGCGAGCGGTTGAGCTTCCAGGTCGAGGGATGTGTGCACGCCCACCGGGTGCTCGGCCAGATTCGCGCCGCGGGCATGTCCCCCGGCGTTGCGCTGTCGCCGTGCACGCCGCTTACGAAGATCGACTACCTGCTCGAATTGGCCGACCGTGTGCTGCTGCTGGGGCTGGAACCCGGCGTGACCGAGGGGGTTGCGCGCGGCGCCCTGCTGGAACGGGTGAAAATGCTCGAAGAGAATATATGCTACCGTGAACTGCAGACCGTGATTGCTGTCGGCGCGGGGCTGGACGTGCCGACTATGGCCAAGGCGGCCCGACTCGGCGCGAAGGCCATTGTGGTCGACGGCGGTTCGGGTGGCTGGGACGGTGACAAGGACCCGGGAACCGCGCTGACGGAACTGCGGGAGGCGGTTGTGATCGCCATGAAGACCGCGTAATCCGTTCGCAAAGTCCAGCGCAAGGCAGCCTCTCAGTAGGATTTTTCCTCGTCGGCGACGATCTGTTTAAAGGCAGCATCGAGCTTTTCTTTGGCCGCCGGGTCGTTGGGCAGCATGACGATGTCGCAAACGCGCAGTGAATCCATGCTGACCGTCGCATTGCGGCCGGAGACCTTGAGGTCAGCCGGGACCACCCCCTCAGGCGTGATGCGCAGCGCCGCGGTGGGATCTATCCAGGACGGCAGTTCGACCGCGATCTTCACATCCTTCTTCTCGCGCCAGGGATAGGCCTGCGGGTCCACGTCGTAGTCCGTGTTGAACAGGCAAAGCAGCAGTTTGTCGCGCGTGGCAAGCGGGGCCACGTCAATCTTCTCCGGGGCCTTGACGTCCATCAGCGCCGGGTCCGACGCGAGGAAATCCTGCCGCAACAGGCACATGACCCGCCCCCACATCCGCATGGCGTCCACCGCGTCGGGGAATTTATCCGCCTCTTTCTTGCCGTAGTTGAACCAGAGAATGCCCTTGGCGCCCTGGCCCAAATTGAGCACCAACTGCCCCGCCAGTTCGTCCGGCGTGGGGACGGTGCGCTTGGGGCGTTCGCCCCAACCCGCAATGCC
>CAIJOU010000409.1 GCA_903822375.1 Candidatus Hydrogenedentota bacterium | reverse complement strand
GTAATCGGCTTCTTGAGCGCCAGTTCTGGCAGCGACCGCCTCATCGTGTCTTGTCTTTTCCGCCAAACAGGTAGTACACCATGGGAATCACGGCAAGAGTAAGCAGGGTTGAAAGCGATAGGCCTGCAATCACGGTGAGGGCCATGGGCTTGCGCATCTCCGAACCCTCACCTGTGGCCACCAGCATAGGCAGCAGGCCGAGCACCGCCGTCAGCGTGGTCATCAGGATCGGCCGCAGGCGGACTTTGCCCGCGAGCACAATGGCTTCGGCCTTGGGCAGGCCCCGGTCGCGCAGCAGGTTGATGTAGTCCACCAGCACGATGGCGTTCTTCACCACGATGCCGGCCAGAATAATGCCCCCAAGAAAGACCATGACGCTGAGATTGGTGTCTGTGTAGTAGAGCGTGTACACAACTCCGATAAAGGCCAGCGGAATGCTGAACATCACCAGCGCGGGGTGAATGATCGACTCAAACTGGCAGGCCATTACCACGTACACGAGGAAGATCGCCAGGAACAATGCAAAGCGAAGGCTTGAATAGGTGGTGTTCAACTCCCGGTTCTGGCCACCCTGCTGGAAATAGAAGTCATCGGGTTTGTTGACTTGTTTCACCGCCTCGTCGATTTCATCCGCAACCGCGGCAAGGTCCCGGCCCTCAACGTTGGTCGTGATGACGGCGACCTGTTTCTGATCGACCCGCCGAATCTCGCTCGGCCCCTCCTGTATGGTGATTTTCGCCACGTCGGACAGGGGAATGGGCACGGGACCGTCGGTCACCGACAGCTTGCGCAGGTCCCCGACGCTGTTCAGCAGCGCCTGGTCCGTGCGCACGCGAATGTCCACCTTTTCGCCGCCCCGGCTGAAGCGCGTCGCCACGTCACCCTGAACCTCGGTGCGCAACCGCAACGCCACCTGCCCGGGGGATATCTTCTTCTCCGCCAGCGATTCACGGTCCAGTTCGACAATCAGTTCCGGATAGCCCGTCTTGATGCTCAGTTCCGCATCCTTCACGCCCGGAACCTTGCGAATAACCTCCACGGCTTCATTCCCCACCCGTTTGAGCTCGCTCAGGTCCTCGCCGACAACCATGAGTTCAATGGCGGTTTTGAAACTGAACATGCTGGGCAGCGTGAAATTGATTACTTCGTCCGTACGTTCCTTGAGCACCTTTTCCCGCAGTTCGCGGATAATCCCATCCTGAATCGGTGCGGTGCGCTCGGGGTCCTTCAACTGCACCGTGAACTGGGCCACGTTTTCGCCGCCTTTGGTGGTGCCAGTCTTCTTCTCCTGTCCGATCTCGACCGTCACCGCGTTAACCTCGGGATGGTCGCGGATGATCTTCTCGAATTTGCGCGCACGCCGTTCGGTGTCCGTCAAGCGTGTTCCTGCGCGCGCCTCCATGCGCATGCCAAATTCACCCTGCTTCATCGGCGGAATAAGTTCCCGGCCCAGTTTCGTGGCCACAAACCCGGAATGGACGCCGAGCAGAGCCACCAGCAGTAGAAAGACGGCGCTGAAACGCAGACTGGCCCCCAGAACCACGCCGTAGGTCTCGCGGAATAGGCTGAATGACCTGTCAAAGAGGTACATGAACCAGCCCATGGTGAACTTAAACAACAGGCGCACCACAAGCGCAATGATCAGAATGCCTATGCAGACCAAGTGAAGCACCGTGGAGAAGATGACATAGAGAACATGCAGCAGCAACTGGCACAGTGCCACCACCAGCAGCAACGGCAGGCAACAGACCGAAAACAGGGCCTTGAGCAATTGAACCAGGCCGAAGCGCTGGCCCAAGCCGCGGATATTCTTGAATGCGGGCCCGAATGCATCCACAAAAACGCCCCGCACACCCTCTCCCGCATAGCGCAACCCCAGCATGGGGAGCACCAGGAACGCTCCTATGCGGGACCGATGCTGTACGTCGCGCGCTTCCCGGTATGCCCGCAGTGTCCAGACCACCTGCTGCCCCGCGCGCAGCCCAAGGCCGGACCTGGACGCCAGAAGCGGCACAAGATACATGGCCGTCAACAGCGAGGCCATCATCGAATAGCTGACCGTGAGGGCCATGTCGCGGAACAACTGGCCCGCGATGCCCTCGACAAAGGTAATGGGGAGGAAAACACAGACCGTGGTGATTGTTGAGGAGATTACCGGCGCGGCCACTTCCCTTGTGCCCCGCTCCGCCGCGTCCACGATGCCGTCCCCCTCCTCACGGCAGCGGAAGATGCTTTCAAGAACCACGATGGAATCGTCCACCAGCATGCCCACGCCCAGCGCCAAGCCGCCCAGCGACATTATATTGAGGGTGATATGCTGGAGGAACATGGGGATGAACGTGGCAATTACGGAAAGGGGAATGGCAATGCCGATGATCAGCGTGGTCTTCATTTCCTGAAGAAAGACGAACAGGATAGCCAGGGCCAGCAATCCGCCTTGGACAACGGAGTCGCGAACCTCGTTCGTGGACGCTTCAATGAAGCGGGCCTGGTCCGTGATTACGGTCAAATCCACATCTGGAGGCAGCCGGTCCAGCAGGTTTCGTTTAACCGGCGGGGGCGGGGTGCCCTGGGCCGATTTCCCGCTCATGGCCGCCTTCGTGCGCCGTTCGGCCGCGGCCATGGCTTCCGAAAACCTGGCCTGAATCTTTTCGGCGAACGAAAGCGGTCGCTCCATCGCGAGCAAATCGCGCACGCGGTTGCAGACCGACACCGTGTTCGCGTCGCCTTCCTTGAAAATGTCCAGGGCCACGGCCTCCCGGCCGTTGATGCGGACAATGGTTTCGCGCTCCTTGGCTCCCATGAATACGTCCGCGAGGTCGGAGAGACGTTTTTGCGTGCCCGAAGGGGTGGTGATCAGGGTGGCGGCAATCTGGTCGATGCTCGTGTACTCGTTCATCGTGCGAACCAGGTATTCCGTCTTGCCTTCACGGAGCTGGCCGCCAGAAAGATTGATGTTCTGCTGCGCAAGATTCTCCACAATGTACTGAAGCGGCAGGCCGAGCCCTTTTAGCTTCTCAGCGTCAACCAGAATCTGAATCTCCTCTTCCTGGCCGCCCTTGACGGCCACTTGGGCAATGCCGGCTTCGGCTTCCAGGTCACTCTTGAGGTGCCTTTCCGCATCGTAGCGGATGGTGGTGAGCCGCTTGACCTCATCCTCGGGGGTCCCTTGGGCACCTGTGGCCGTGACCGCGACGCGGATGACCGGATCGCGGGTGGGGTCATATCGGAGAATAACGGGTTTCTTGGAGACCTCCTTGGGCGCCTCAAAGAGGTCCAGCCGGTCCCGCACCTCCTGCTGGGCCGTGTTCATTTCCGTGCCCCAGGTGAATTCAAGCGTAATCTCGGAGCGGCCCGGTGCGGAAACGCTGCTTATTTCGACGAGACCGCTGACGATGGACAGCATTTCCTCCAGGGGGCGGGTGACCAGCTTTTCCACGTCTTCCGGCGCCGCACCCTCGTACTCCGTGCGCACGGTCAGCGACGGGTATGAAATGTTCGGCATCAGGTTGATCGGAAGTTTCTCATAGGACCGCCATCCGAAGACGATGATGGTCAGGAACAGCATGAGCATCGTCACCGGACGCCGGATGGCGAGGCGGTACTTGGGGGAACTGGTGTCTTCTGGGGTATTGGTCATTCGAGCGATCCGCCGGGTTGCATTGCGCGCATGGGCGCGCATCCTGTGTGATATCCTTTTCGGGGGCAAGGCAGCCTATTTGGCGGCGGCCTCTTCCATCTCCTTCTGCTTCTTGGCCTCCGCCTCGGACTTCTTTTTCGCGGCGGCGATCGCATCGTCGAAAGACACGCCTTCGCGGGCCTTAAGCTCTTTTTCGGCGCTGGTGATGGTCACGTAGGAGTTCTGCTTGAGCGTGTGCTGGCCCAGCACCACCACCTGCGTGTTGTCATCGGCTCCGGAAAGGACTTCTATGTTGTTGCTGTCTTCCAGCCCGGTCTTCACTTCAACCCGCTGGGCAACATACGCCTTCTCTTCAGGCTTGGCCGCGGCCTCCGGCGTTGCGGCCGGCGTGGTCGGCTGGCCCTGACCGTTTGCCTGAGGCTCGGGTAGCACCGTCATAAGATACATTCGGGCATTCTCTTCGATCACCGCATCCTTCGGAACCACCAGCGCATTCTTGTGCGTTTCCATGACCAGCCGCACGCGTGCAAACGCGGCGTCCCGCAGTTTTGTCTTGTCTTCGGCGGTGAAGTCGAGCACAACCTTGACCGTGCCGCTGAGTGGGTCCACGCTCGGGTTGATGCGCCGGACCTTGGCGGTGAACTCCTGTCCCTCCATGGTGTCCACGCGCACCCGGGCCTCCTGTCCCACCGACAGGCGGGAAAGCTCTTTTTCAGGCACTTGGATGGGAAGCACGTAGGAGTCGGTGTCCACCAGCGAGAATACCGGCATGCCGGGGGATACGAGCAGACCCGTTTGGATGTTTCGACGGGTCACCACGCCGCCGATGGGCGCCGTGATGGTTTGGTGTTTTAGCTGCGCCTGGTTGATGTCGAGCAGCGCCTTGGCCTGATCATAGGCGAATTTGGTGTTGTCGCGCTCCACGGGGGCGCCGATACCCTCGGCCACGCTGCGTTCGGCGATCTGATAGGCGGTCTTCCGCTGTTCGACTTGGATCAGCGTCTGGCGCATCTGGGCGTCCATTTCTGTCTTGTCCAGTTCCGCCAGGACGGTGCCTGCCTTCACACGGTCACCCTCTTCGGCGTTTACCGAAAGGCACATGCCCGTTCCCTTGGACAGCACCTCCACCCGTTTTTCCGCCACAATGCGGGTGGTGGTCTCAAAATAGGCCGAGATATCGGCGCGTTGGGGATGAGACACTTCCACAGGGATCAGTATGCGCTCCGATTCCGACTTCTTGGCGCCGCCGCCCTGTGCATCGCCGCTCGTTGCCTGCTGTTTGTCGTCCGAAGCGGCCCCCTCAACGGGTTTGTTGCACCCGCCCACCAGCAACGCCCCAAAACACACTGCCAAGATAAGTACTCGATTCAACATAGACGCTCCCAAATGGTACCTGTGCATCCCTTGGACCCTTTCGGACCTTTCGAAACGCAGGGGACAACCAGTGTTATGAATCATATTACCCAGAAACACTACCCGGTACTGCGATCCCAAAGAGTCAACCGTCCGCTGTGCAAACCCTCTCAACCACTGTCACAAGAAGCAGAATTTGTTCTACCAACAACACCTTACTCTTCAGACTGCAAAACATTACCCTCAGGTTTCACAGAATGTACACTTTGTCTGGCCGCAAGGGGCCCAACCTCGGGTCGGCTCTCTGGATGCCCAACTATAACAGACCGGGAGGGGAGACATAAAGCCTTTTTCGCACTATGTCCAGCCGAAGGTCCGGCCTGCCGCGCTTGTGCTCGCCAGGGGATGGCCTTACAACCGTGGATGCTACGCCCCGGGCAGTTCGTCACGAATGCGGCGCGGACGAATGCCCTGCTTCTCCCATTTGGCCTCAACGGCAGCGCGACGCTCCTGTTGAGCCTTGCGCACCCGGGGCATCCACACCCGAAGGTCGATTTCGGCCGGGAGCATCTTTTCGATGAAGGGCACCATAAGCGAGTCGTTTAAGGCATCACAAAAGGAATCGTACAATTGAACATGATTCTTGAACCGTTCTTTCTCGTCAATGGCGGAGTCCAGAGAGACTGCGTCAAGGTCAATAAAGAAGAAACGGTCGCCCTCGCGGGTGAATACATTCTTTCCCGAAAGGTCGGTGTGATGGGCTCCGGCCGCCTCTATACTGTTTATTGCGTCGGCCAAACGGTCCAAGAATCCGCCGATTACATCCGCCCCCGCCCCCTGCTTGAGCAGGGACAGCAGAAACTCTTCCGAATTGACCTGTCCCGCAAGGTATTGAAAGACACAGACCGTTCCGCTAATCAGGCCAAGCCGCCGCTTTTCCACGAAGGCCAGCGGTTCGGGCACGTGCACGCCGTTCGCGCGCAGATGGTGGGCGGACAGCCAGGGACGGCGATAGCGGTTGCGTAGCAGGGTGTGACGAACGGTCCTTACGCCCATGCTCGCACGGCTCTCTTTGACCACCCAGTGCCCCACACGTCGCACTTCCGCCTTGCGCGAGGATTTGAGGACCTCTCCGGGACTTGTGAGCAGGGTCTCCAACTGTTTGTCGGTCACGTCGTTGCGGAGGTATATCCGCTTGCCCCATTGCCGAAGTATTCGGAAGTTCAGGGGACACATGGGGTCCTTCGACGTGGTGTCCGTATTGATAGTGCTCATGTTTTCTTGCCCCGCAGACGCTCTGAAAAAATGCCTCTGAACTGATATGCCTTGTCCAGCCACGCCGGAATACCGGCACCCGCCGGGTCACCGTAGCCGGCTAGGAATGCCGAAAAGCAGGACTCCGGCAGGCCGTTCTTCTGCAGGGAGCGCCGAAACCGCAGGAGATTGCGGCCGCGCTGAATCCTGCCCGGAACAGCACCCACAACAGCGTGGTCAAGGTCGATGAGGTGGGGGAGCCCCCCCGCAACAACAACATTCCTGACCTGAAGGTCGGCATGCCACACGCCGTGTTCATGCATGTCTCGCACCAACCGGCCAACGTCCTGCATCATTCGGTCGCATTCAGGAAGCGGTTCTTCCGAGGAGTGTGCGAGCAGCCATGCGAGCAGGTCAGGACCCGGGAGCAGTTCGGTCGCGAGCGCCCCATTCACCCACGGTCCGTGCCGTTCCCAAAGGACACCAAGAACCCGCGGCACCGGCAGACCCCGCTGTTCCACCTGCCGATGGGCGGCGAACTCCCGGCCGGGACGGTTCACGAGAAGGTAACGGTCCTTAACCAGGCAGGCAATAAAGCCGCCCCGGTGACAGACCCGCACCAATCCCCGGCGGTCTGCCATCCATGGAAAACTCCGCAAGGCACCCCGCTCCGCGCGCTGGACGGGTGTGCAATTCTCCGCCGTGGTCAGCGCCTGGGCAATGTCGTCGCCCCCGTCGCGACGCACGATCAGCCGCATCCGCCCCGTGGTACGCGTCTCGAATTCGTCTGAGGCAAGGATTTTCGGCAGGCCCATGGTCATTCCCTAGAAAAAGTGTGCGTCATTATGGAGGTTGCGCCCTTTGTGGCGCAAACCGCCCGCGAAGATGGGCCAAACGGGCCATTTCAGGAAAGCCCCTGCGAAGACATGACCGATGGAACCAAAGGTGCAACGCAGGGCCATGGTTGCGTTTGGTCGGCAACATTGATTGGCAAAATTGGGCGACACCCAGAAAATAGTTGACAAATTGTGCGGCGCATGCTATGAATATGGGGTATCACCGCAGTTGTGTGGTGATGTCGGTTGGCCAGGAACCGCGCATTATTCCCGCAAGGCTGTGGCGCGCGGGAAGGAGAAGCATAGCGATGAAGCATCACCGGACCATTACGCGAAAGCCTCAAATGGCCCAAACATCAAATTTCCAGGTGTTCAAGGAATTCCTCGAACGACTGGTCGATCAGGCGATTGAGTTTATCTTTCAGATGACAATGTAAATACAGAGGGAGAGCCTCACATGAAACGGTTTCGCCATATAGCGGCTGTCAGTCGTGTGCCCGCCGCTGCCCAGATCAGCAATTACCAAATCAAGCTGGAAAGCACCACGGCAATTATCGACCGGCTTTTGCTGGTTCCGCGGCAGCAGCCTTGGAAGTCCACCGGCCCGAGCGGCACCACCTCGGACACCAACTCGGGCACCAGCAGCAGTACGGGAACCGGATTGACCGGTCTCGGCATCTAAGCTCGAGCCTGAAGGGCGCGACAAGTTCAAGCACGCGTGCGTTGGCCTGTTTGCAGGGACAACGCACGTGTTTTTATTTTGGGGCGGCCAAAGCGGTCTTGATGGACCGGCTCAGTTCGCGGGCTTTCGCCGCCTCCGCGCCGGAGGCTCCGCCGAGCAGGAACCGCTCCAGATGCTTCCTGGCTACTGCAGAGTCTCCCGCCTCCGCGCACAGCACGCCGACCCGGTAGTCCGCCAAACCACCCTGCACCAGGGTTGCACTTTCCTCATACGCCGTGCGCGCGCCCTTCAAATCGCCCCGCTCCTGCGCTGCACGTCCCGCCGAATACAGCATGTCCGCCCGCGCCTGCGGTGCGGCGCTGTCTTTGAGTGCTTCGCGCCAACGGCCCACCACGGACTGGGCTTCATCGATGCGCTTGAGGTGCAGCAGCGCTTCCACGAGCGGTTGCGCGCCGTCAAAGTTCGGCGCGCTGCCTGACACCGCCGCCGACAGCGCCTCCGCCGCATCCCGCACCCGGCCTGCGCGCCAAAGCAGCAGGCCTTTCAACGTCAGTGCCCGACTCTTGTCCGGGGGATAGCCGAACCCGGCGCGGAACGCCTTGTCATACAGGACCAGCGCCTGGTCCGCACAGCCCGCATCGCCCAGCCGTTCCGCCTCGCCGACAAAGAGGCGGGACACACCGTTGTCTCCCTGGGTTAGAAAGACGCGACCAAAGTGCGCGTACCAAGTCAATCCGGCGGTCGCGGTCAGCGCTCCGGCAAGAGCCAGAAGGGTGGCCCGACAAAACACGCCGCGTGTCATTCTTGGGTCCGCACTCATGGGGAGGCTCCCGGCGCGGAAGTCTGTAACTGCTGCAGGACCCGGGCATATTCCTGTGCGATGCGGCCGTACTGCGGGGCAGTGTTGGGCAGTTGTTGAATCAGCATCTTGTAAACGAACGCGGATTCTTTGTCCCTGCCCGTCTCCGTCAGCCGCTGTGCAAGATTCCACTGCGCGTCCATCCGGCCTGGCGCATTCTGCACCGCCTCGCGGGCTGCGGCGAGGGCCTCGTCCTTGCGGGAAAGTTGTGCCAGCGCGTTGGAATGAAGCAGGTGGAGTGTTGCCTGGGCGTCGGGGGCCGCGTTCGGCAGGGCCTCGGCGCAGGCGGCCTCCGTTTCGGGCCACATCTGCGCCGTGTTGTACACAAGGGCACAGGCCGCAACGATTCCAGCCGTATCGGGGGCCGTTGCCCCGGACTTCAGTGCGGCGCTCTTCAGGAGCGGAGCAGCCCAGGACAGCTCGCGTTTGATGCGGTCCTGCGGATTGGAGCCGTCCATGTGAACGGCCCGGGCCGCAAGTTCTTCCGCGACCTGCATGACCGCCCCGGCATTGGGCGGTGGCTCCGCGCAGGCCGCGTCCACCAGGGCCGGTACGGAGGTTCCTGGCATCAGGGCCAGCAACCGGGTCCGCTCGGCGTATATCAGTTCCGGCAGAGCCGACTGTTCCCCGGACACCTGCGCCAGCATGCCCCAGGCGCCCGGTTCTCCGGGGAATGCCTGAATGCTGTCTCGGGCCGCGGCCAACGCCACATC